>NCBR01000025.1 GCA_002279285.1 Acidobacteria bacterium 37-71-11 | reverse complement strand
CGCCGCGACGGCGCTCGCGCCCAGCGCGATCAGGCGCGATCCCGGGACCTCAGGCGGCGCCGCGACTAAATGACGCCAGGATTTCCACATGGTGCGATCCGGCGAACAGATCCCACAGCTCGGCCGACTCCAGACGGTACCCGCAGGCGAGCAGACGGCCGCCGTCGCGGCCGAACCTCGCGGCGTCGCAGGCCAGCAGCACGATCCGTTCGGGGCGCCAGCGCACCAGGCCCTCCGCCGCCGGACGCGACAGGCCGGTCCTCGGAGGGTCCACGATCGCGAGCGTCCCGGCCGCCGCACCCGGCGCCGCAAGATAAGCCTCCGCCGCAGAGGCGATCACCGTGACATCCGGCAGGTTCCGCCGCGCCGCTGCGGCCGCCGGTCTGGACGCCTCCACAACCGTCACGTCGCCGGCGCCGGCGTGCCGCGCCGCCGCCCCCAGGAACCCGACGCCGCCGTACAGGTCCACGACGCGAACCGGGTCCGCGGCTCGAACGAGCTCGGTCATCGTCGCGAAGAGGCCGGGCACGAGGTGGCGGTTTCCCTGGAAGAACACCCCGACCGGCACGCGCAGCGGAACCGGCAGGTGCATCTCCACGCCAGTCTCACCCCAGCCGCCCGGCGCGATCGTGCCGTCGCCGGTGAGCCGATGGAACCCTGCGAGGCCGCCCAGCGGCCCCTCGGGCACCGCGCCACCCCGCCATCCGGCGACCGCCTTCTCCCCCGCCAGGTCCTCGATCCACTCGAGTTCCCCATCTCCGGCCCCGGCGCGGCTCAGCGCGCCGGCAACCTCGGGCAGCGCCCGCAGCAGGAGCGGCGATACGACGCGGCACGGGGTGATCGTCACCACGTCGTGCGAGCGCGCGGCGCGAAAACCGAGCACGTCTTGCGCCGAGTCCCAACGCAGTCTGGCGCGCAGCCGCCAACCCATCGCCGAGACGCGAACCGGCGCTTCCCGCACCGCGTCGGCCAGGACCGGCGGTGCGTGGCGCAGGGCGCCGACCGCGGCACTGCGCAGGACCTCGGACGCGGCCGCGCGTTGCAGGTGAGCCAGGTCGCAGCCACCGCATGCACCCGCCACCGGGCATGGGGCCGGTTCTCGCCAGGGACTCGCGGCGATCACCTCCCGCGTGCGGGCCTCCACGATGCCCGCGCGCTCGCGCTCGACGTCGGCGTCCACCACCTCCCCGGGCAGCGCACCGGCCACGAACCACACCTTGCCGCCGCTCCTGGCGACGCCGCGGCCACCGCCGGCGAGCCCGGTGATCTCAAGCCGCACCGGCGTCGAGCTCCAGGCGCGGCACGCCGACCAGCCGGCGCACCGCCTTGACGAGAAGGGCGCGTCGGGTGCGCTCGCGGATGTCCTCCTCGAGGCCAAGACGCTCCAGGCTCTCCCCGACCTCGCGTTCGATGGCTCCCTTCGCGTCGGCCGGGAGTGCGCGCGCCAGCGCGTCGAGCGCGCCGAACTCGAGGTCCGCAAGGGCCTTTTCAATTGCCGCCGGATCGCCGTTTGTGGGCACGCTCGCCACCGCGCGCTCGAGGTCGCCGAGCACCTCGCGGACGGCCCGCTGCTTGCTCCAACGCGCCTCGGCGTCGGCGATGGCGGCCACGAGCGCCGCCAGCGCCGCCGCCACGTCCGGGGCCGGCACCGCCTCGGCGGCGCCGGCACGCGCCGCCATCAGCCTCTTGCCGTGACGGGCCACCGCGTGGCGACAGTACGACAGCGACGACACCGGATCTTCCTCGCGCTCGCGCCGCCGCTCCCAGGCTTCCGCGATCCCGGCCAGGACCGCCGCCAGCGGAACGCCTTCCCGCCACCACCGCCGCAACAATGCGAAGTCCTTCGGTGAGAAGAGGAACGGGGTCCCGCGCAGGGCTGCGAAGTGGTCCTCGACCGCGCGGTAGTAGGCAATTTCGGCGTCGTCAGGGTCGGTCATCGCGGCGCCGCCCCCTCAGGCGCGCTCCGGGCGGTTCCGCTCCCACAGCAGGCGCAGCCCCTTGAGCGTGAGGTCGTCGTCGATCGCGTCGAAGATCTCGGTGTAGCGGGCGATCACCCGGGCGAGACCGCCGGTCGCGACCACGCGGCCGCCCCCGAGTTCGGCGAGCACGCGGCGCGTGAGGCCTTCGGTCAGCCCCACATACCCGAGTACGATCCCCGCCTGCATCGAGTCCACGGTGCCCTTCCCGATCGTTCGCTCCGGGGCTGCGAGCTCGATGCGCGGCAGCTTCGCGGCGCGCGAGAACAGCGCCTCCGCCGAGATCTCGAGGCCGGGCGCGATCACGCCCCCGACGTACTCGCCCTTACCGGAGACCACGTCCCACGTGGTGGCCGTGCCGAAATCCACCACGACGCACGGACCGCCGTGCTCGGCGAACGCCGCGACCGCATTGCAAAGGCGATCCGCCCCGAGTTCGAGTGGGGTATCGACCCGCAGCGGCATGCCCGACTTGATCCCGGGCGCCACGAACAGCGGCTCGGCGTGCAGGTAGGTGGCGATGGCCGCCCGCATCGCGCCGTCGATCTGGGGCACCACCGAACCCACGATCACGCCGTTGATGTCCGCCGGCTGTATTTCCGCCCATTGACAGAGCTGCCGCAGGAAGATGCCGAGCTCGTCCACGGTGCGCTCGTGCACGGTCGTCAGCCGCCACCGCCGCAGGATCTCGGCGCCGCGGAAGACGCCGATCGTCATGTGGGTGTTTCCGACGTCGAGTGCAAGGAGCATCACACGCCTCCGGGAGCTTCGTCGGACAGGATCTCGCCGACCGAGAAGCGCCGCACTTCCCCCGCCACCGCGAGTTCGAGGCGGCCGTCGCCGCCCATGCCGGCGAAGCGGCCCTCGACGACACTCGTCTCCAACTGGAGGCGGACGGCGTCGCCGCGACGGTGGACGGAGCGCGCCTCCCACTCGACGCGGGTGCCTTCGCTCAGGCTGAGCGCCGCGCGGATCCGCGTCAGGAAGCGGCTCGCGATCACGCGGATCGCGTCTCCGGCGTCGCCGGAGAAGCCGAGCGCCGCGAGCGACACCGGCCGCACGGGGTCGCCGGCATCGAGCTCGGGGGAGATCGCCACATTGATGCCGAACCCCACCGTCGCCCACACGCTGTCCCCGCCACCCCGGCTGCGGCAGAGCACGCCGCCCAGCTTGCGCCCACGCACCTGGAGGTCGTTCGGCCACTTCAAGCCGACAGCCACCCCGGGGATGAGTTCCTCCACGGCCTCGGCGAGCACCACGCCGGCCGCGATCGGCAGCAGGGCCAGCGCGGCGACGGGGATCGGCCCCAGCCAGTTGGCATAGAGGCCCCCAGCCGGCGATTCCCAGCGGTTGCCGCCGCGCCCACGCCCCACGCTCTGGCGCCCGGCGAGGACGAGGGTCTCGGGCAACGGTTCAGCGTCGGCCGTCGGCCAGAACTCCATCAGGCGTTCGGCGAACGATGCGGTGGAGTCGAGTTCGTCGAACCAGACCACGTTGGCCGGCGGCGGCGGCGACAGCAGTGGGATCAAGGCCGCCCCAGGGTCCCGGCGAGCATCCTCGCCTTGTGCGCGAGCTCGGTCGCGCGGGCCCGCGCCCCTGCGACCACGTCCTCGGGCGCGCGGGTCGTGAACGACTCGTCGGCCAGCCGGGCGCTCGCCGACGCGAGTTCGCGCTCGACCTGCGCCAGTTCGACCGCCAGACGGGTCCGCTCGGCCTCGCCCAGCGCGCCGTCGGGGAGCACGATCGCGACGTTCACGCCCCCGGCGATGTCGCGGATCGCCCCGGCCGGGATCGCGGCCGGGTTCAGCTGCAGCGACGACAGGCCGGCCAGACGTTGCATCTCGGCCGCCAGCTGCGCCAGGGCGGCGGCGCGCTCCGGTGCGACGCCGGTGAGCGAAAGCTCCAGCGGCGTGCCAGGCGGAAGACCGACCAGGTGGCGGTACGAGCGGGTCTCCTGGACGACCGCCTGGAACGCCTCGATCAGCGCCAGCGCTTCCTCGTCGAGCCGGCGGCTGCCCGGCGCCGGATACGGCGTCGTGATCAGCAGCCTCTCCGAACCGAGGTACTGCGCGATCTCCTCGGTGATGAACGGCATCACCGGGTGCAGCAGCTTGAGCGCATCCAGGAGCACGCCGCGGGCGACCGCCCGCACGTCCTCGCCGCGCCTGGGAAGCGTGCCGCCCGCGGCAACGGGCTGCGTGACGCCGTCGTCCTGGAGCGCCGGTTTGGCCATTTCGATGTACCAGTCGCAGTAGTCGTTCCACACGAACTGGTAGAGCGCGCGGCACCCGTCGTCGAAACGGTACGCCTCCCAGGCCCGGTTGACGGCCGCGGTCGTGCGCTCGAGTTCGGCGAGGATCCACCGCTCCGGGAGCGCGAGCGAGGCGGCGTCGACCGCGTCCAGCGCCGGCTCATCGCCGTCGAGGTGCATCTGAACGAAGCGTGCCGCGTTCCAGAGCTTGGTCGCGAACGCGCGGTATCCCTCCATCCGCTTGTTGTCGAGCGGCAGGTCCCGCCCGGGCGAGGCCAGCGCGGCGAGCGTGAACCGGACCGCGTCGGCCCCGTACTCCCGCACCAGGTCGAGCGGGTCCATCACGTTCCCCTTCGTCTTCGACATCTTCTGGCCGTGCGCGTCGCGCACCAGGCCGGTCAGATGCACCTGGGCGAACGGGGCCTTGCCGGTGAAGTGGCCGCACATCATGATCATGCGGGCGACCCAGAAGAACAGGATGTCGAACCCCGTGATCAGCAGGCTGGTCGGGTAGAACGCCCGCATCTCCGGCGTGTCGTCCGGCCATCCCATCGTCGAGACCGGCCACAGCCCGGATGAGAACCAGGTGTCGAGAACGTCGGGGTCCTGCTCGACCGGCTTGCCGCAGGTGGCACACGCGGTCACGTCGTGCTCGGAAACGGTCGTGTGCCCGTCGGCGCAGTAGAACGCCGGGATGCGGTGCCCCCACCAGAGTTGGCGGGAGATGCACCAGTCCATGATGTTCTCGAGCCAGTTCTCGTAGGTGGCGACCCAGAAGTCGGGGACGATGCGCACCTCCCCCGACCGCACCGCCGCGAGCGCCGCGTCGGCCATCCCCCGCATCGAGCAGAACCACTGCATCGAGAGGTACGGCTCCACCACCGTGTCGCAACGCTGGCAGTGGCCCACCGCGTGGCGGTGCGTCTTGTCGCCCCGGCGCAGGCCCTTCTCCGCCAGCGCCGCCAGCACCGCCTTGCGAGCCGCGAACCGGTCCAGGCCGGCGAACGGCCCGCCGTTGCCGTTGATCGCGCCTTCCTCCGTCAGGATGTTGATCTTGGCGAGACCGTGACGCTCGCCGGTGGCGAAGTCGTTCGGATCGTGCGCCGGCGTCACCTTGACCGCACCCGTCCCGAACGCGGGATCGACCAGAGCGGCGTCGGCGATCACCGGGAAGGTGCGGTCCACGAACGGGTGCCTGACCAGCTTCCCGACCAGGTGCCGGTAGCGCTCGTCGTCGGGGTGGACGGCGACCGCCGTGTCCCCGAGCATCGTCTCCGGCCGGGAGGTCGAGACCACGATCTCGCCGCCGTCGGCGAGAGGGTACGCGAAGTCCCACATCCCGCCGTCGACGTCCTTGTGGACCACCTCGAGGTCCGAGAGCGCCGTGAGGCACCGCGGGCACCAGTTGATGAGCCGGTGCGCCCGGTAGATCAGCCCCTCGTCGTGGAGCTGCACGAACGCGTGCCGGACCGCCCGCGACAGCATCGGGTCGAGGGTGAAGCGCTCGCGCGACCAGTCGCACGACGCACCCATCGCCTTCGCCTGGTGCGAGATGTTGTCCTTGTACTGCGCCTTCCACGCCCACATCCGCTCGAGAAAGCGCTCGCGGCCGAGCTCGCGGCGGCTCGTCCCCTCCTTGGCAAGCTCGCGCTCGACCATCACCTGGGTCGCGATCCCGGCGTGGTCGGTCCCGGGCAGCCAGAGCGCGTTGAACCCCTGCATCCGCCGCCAGCGGATCATCAGGTCCTGGAGCGTGAACTGCAGGGCGTGGCCGATGTGCAGCTTGCCGGTGACGTTCGGCGGCGGGATCAGGATCACGAACGGCGGCTTCTCTGACGGCAGCACGGGGGCGAACGCTCCCGAACCTTCCCATGCGGCGTACCACCGTCCCTCGAACGAGGTCGGGTCGAAGCGAGTCGGCATCGGTTCGGGACGGCTCACGCTCCCCTCCAAACATCATTGTGGACCGCGAGTCTAGCATCCCCAAGCAGGGTCGCCGGCGGATCGGCCGGCCGAGCAACGCGGTCGGCGGTGCCGGCTCCAGTTCAGAACAGCGCGGAGAACGGACCCTCGGGCGGCAGCGCCTGAAGCTCGGCGTAGACGGTCGCGGCCTCAACGCCGGACACGGAGACGTCGAGGACGACCCCGCCCAGTCGCGGGAGCACCCAACCCACCCGCCCGCCCTCGCGCTTCTTGTCGCGGGCGATGTACGGCGCTATTTCGTCCCAGCTCAGCTCGGCGAGGCTCGGGAGCGGGACGAGGGCGTGGATGCGGTCCGCCCAGGCGAGCGCCTCGGCCGTCGAGAGCAGCCCCCGGTCGCGGGCGAGCCGCAACTCCGCCAGCAGTCCCCACGCCACCGCCTCGCCGTGGAGGAAGCGCGTGTAGGAGGTCGCGCCCTCGATCCCATGGGCGAGCGTGTGCCCGAGGTTGAGCGCTTGCCGCGGCCCGCTCTCGCGCTCGTCGAGGCTGACCACGTCGCTCTTGACCCGGGCGCAGCCCACCACCAGCTCGAGCGCCTGCAGCGGATCCCCCGCCGCCACCGGCGCCAGGTGGCTGTCGAGCACGTGTTCCAGCGACGACGGCGCGATCATCGCCGCCTTGACCACCTCGGCGAGACCGGCGTGCAGCTGGCGCTGGTCGAGGGTTGCGAGGGCAAGGGTGTCGGCAACGATCGCCCGGGGGCGCCAGAACGCGCCGATCAGGTTCTTCCCCTCGTCGAGGTCGATCCCCGTCTTGCCGCCGAGCGCCGCGTCGACCATCGCGAGCAGCGTGGTCGGAATCGCGGCCCAGCCGATGCCGCGCAGCGTGACGGCGGCCGCGAAGCCCACGACGTCGGTGACCACGCCTCCGCCGACCGCTACCAGCAATGCGGAGCGCTCGACCTCGTGAGCGAGAAGCCATCGTACGATCCGCTCGACCGACGGCCAGCGCTTGTGCTCCTCCCCGGCGGGCAGCTCCAGACACGGCGCCGCGAGCCGTTCCGCCACATCGGAACCGTAGAGCGGACCCACGGTCGTGTCGGTCACGACGAACGCTTGCCGGCCTTCAAGCGCCGCTCCGAGCAACTCCGGGATCTGGCCGAGCAGCCCCTCGCCGATGTGGTAGGGAGCGCTCTCGCCGCCGGCCGCGAGCGTGAGCGTGATCACTCGCTCCCCCGCCCCCGCCGCAGGATGCGCACGGCCAGCACGGCCGCGCCGAAGCCGTTGTCGATGTTGACCACGCCGACGCCGGGTGCGCAGGCGTTGAGCATGGCGAGCAGCGCGGCCAGGCCGCCAAACGCCGCGCCGTAACCCACCGAGGTCGGCACCGCCACCACCGGCGCGGGCACCAGCCCAGCCACCACCGCCGGTAGCGCTCCCTCCATTCCCGCGACCGCGATCACCACGTCCGCCTGGCGCAGCGTCTTGAGATGGCCAAGTAGCCGGTGCAGGCCGGCAACTCCCACGTCGTGCACGCGGGTAACCGCCGCGCCGAGGGCCTCCACCGTGATGGCGGCCTCCTCCGCAACGGGGAGATCCGAAGTCCCTGCGCAGACGACGGCGACCGTGCCCTCTACCTTTTCCGCGCCCGGCAGCACCACCATCCGCGCCGACGGGTAGTGCACGGCGCCGGCGACCGCCGCGGCGATCGCACGCGCGTGCTCCTGGGTCGCCCTCGTCGCCAATACCGGGCCGCCCGGCCCCGCCAGCGCCGCGAACGCCGCCGCGGCCTGCTCCGGGGTCTTGCCGGAGCAGAACACCGCCTCGGACTCCCCCGTGCGCAGGGCACGGTGCGTGTCGGCCATGACCCCTTCGCCGAGAGCGAACGGAAGCCCCGCGAACCGCTCGGCAGCCTCGTCGGGCGCGAGCGCTCCGCTCGCCACGTCTGCCAGCAACCGATGAAGGGCGTCGGGGCGCATATGCGGATGATACCTACTCGACGACGGCGCGCACCAGCGCCGGCGACAGCCGCGCCAGGATTTCGTAGTTGATGGTGCCCCCGAGCTCGGCGAGTTCCTCGGCGGTCACGCGCTCTTCGCCGTCGGCCCCGATCAGCGTCGCGACATCGCCCTCCCCGGCGCCGGGAATGTCCGTGACGTCCGCCATGACGATATCCATGCAAACGCGGCCGACCACGGGCGCCGGAAGCCCGCGCAGGAGGACGCGCGCACGGTTCGAAAGCGCGCGCGGGTACCCGTCGGCGTAGCCCACCGGCAGCACCGCGATCGCGCTGGGCCGTGTCGGCCGGTACGTGAGGCCGTACCCGACGGGCGCGCCGGCCGCGACGCGTTTGACCTGACCGACGCGCGCCCTCCAGGCGAGCGCCGGCTCGAGCCTGACGCCGTCGCGCCCATGCGCCAGCAGCCAGGACAGGTGCGTTTCTTTCGAGGGCCAGTGGCCGTACAGCGAGATCCCGACGCGGACCATGGTGAAGTCCGCCTCGCGGAACAGCAGTGCCGCCGCCGAGCACGCCGCGTGCACCCAGCGGACGCGGCCGACGCGGCCCTCGACCGCCGCCACGGCGCCCCGGAAGCGGTCGAGCTGTGCGAACGCGTAGCCGTGGTCCGTGGTGTCTTCGATGTTGGCGAAGTGCGTCGCCACCCCGACCACCGCGAGCCCCGCATCGCGCGCCGCGGCGGCGAACTCGGCGGCGTCGGCCGGCTCAACACCTTGCCGGTGGGTGCCGGTGTCCACCTTCACGTGCACGGGCAGGACGGCCCCGAGGCGCCTCGCCTGCGCCGCCAGCGCCTCGACGACCGCCCGGGACGACACCAACACGTGCACGCCCGGCCGCACGACCTCCTCGACCTGTGCGGGCGTGAGGTACCCCATGACGAGCACCGGAAGCTCGTTCCCCGCCTTCGCGAGCGCCGAGACCTCGGCGGCGGTATGGACGCCGAGCATGTCCGCGCCCTGCTCGGCGCACACGCCGGCGACCTCCTCGAGGCCGTGCCCGTACGCGTTGGCCTTGACGACCGCGAGCAACCCCGTACGGGGTCCGAGCAGGCCCCTGAAGATCGAGAGGTTGTGCGCCAGGGCCCCGCGCGACACCTCGATCCACGTCGTCAGGCCGGAGAAGCGCTCGCTCGCCACGGACGCCAGTGTACCGGATCGTCGCCACGGCGCGGGGCTCCAGCTAGAATGACGCCGGATGAAGATGCTCGACCCGGACTGGCGCCAGGGTTTCAGGCGGCGACGGAACAGGACCGCCGCGATCGGCCGCCTACTGCACCGGCGGTACTCCCGCCTGTTCTGGACGCTCCACTCCACATGGGCGCTGATCAGCGGCGGAATCGTCCTCGTCCTCGCCCACAACCGCTACGGGTTCCTGCCGTGGGTCGTCGTCTTCCTCACCCTGACCTGGGCCTCGACGCTCTTCTTCTCGCGGTTCGCGGCGCCCGGCGGCTCCGAGAGGGTGCGCTTCGCCCGCGGCTTCGTTTCCTACCTCACCCGGGTGATGTACCAGGAGACGCTCTTCTTCCTGCTCCCGTTCTACTTCTACTCGACAACGTTCCCGTCATGGAACAGCTCGTACGTCGTGGTCCTGGCCGCGCTCGCGGTGTTGTCCTGCTTCGACGCGTTCTTCGGCCAACTGCTCCGCACCAACCGGTGGTTCGCGCTGGCGTTCTTCGGGTTCGTCACCTATTCGGCGCTCCAGTTCTTCCTACCCCTCGTCCTGCACGTCCCGATCCACAACGGCGCCTACCTCGCCGCCGGGGTCTCGTTCTTCGCGTCGCTGCCGCTCGCCTACTCCGCCGCCGACCTCAGACAACCCCGCCGGAAGGTGGCGATCTTCGTGGCGCTGGTCGGGATCATCGCCGTCCTCAAGGTGGGCCGCGCCCTCATCCCGCCGGTACCGCTGCGCCTCGCCTCGCTCTCGTTCGCCACCGGCATCGACCGCGCCACCCTCCGGCTCGAGAATGAGATCCCGGAGGACGATGTGGTGCCGGCGAGCCGGCTGCGCGAGGGCCACCTGATCGTGCGCGCGACGATCTTCTCCCCCGGGCGCCTCCCGGTCCGGATTCAGGTCCGGCTCGCCCGCGACGGCGTGGTCCTACACAGCTCGCGTATGCTTGACCTCGTCGCCCACAGCAGCGGGTTCCGGGTCTGGGACTCGCTGCGGATCGGCCCGCGCGGTCTCGCCCCGGGAAGGTACCGGGCCGAAGTGTGGACGGGGGAAGGCCAGCTCGTGGGCCGGGGCGAGATCCGCGTCGTCGCAGACCCCGGGCCGGCGGCGACGCCTCGCCGCTAGCGCGCGCTCCTGACGGCAGCCAGGGCAGCGCCGTAGTCCGGCTCCTGCGCGACCTCAGGCACCAGTTGCTGATAGCGCAACGTTCCGTCTTTGCCGATCACCAGCACCGCGCGGGCCAGCAGGCGCAGCTCCTTGATGAGCAGCCCGTAGGCGGCGCCGAACGACGCATCACGGTGATCGGACACGGTCTCCAGGTTGGCGATCCCCTCGGTGGAACAAAACCGGCTCTGCGCGAACGGCAGGTCCATCGACACGACGATCACCATGACGTCGTCACCGAGGGCCGCCGCCTCCTGGTTGAACCGGCGCGCCTGAGCCGCGCACACCGGGGTGTCCAGCGACGGCACCGAGTTGATCACGACGGTCTTGCCGCCCGTCTGATCGAGCGTGAACGGCGACAGGTCGCCGCGCAGCGCCGTGAAATGGGGCGCCGGCTTGCCGATCTCCGGCGCGGAGCCGAGCAGCGTCAGGGGTGTGCCCTTGAAGGTGATGAAGCCGTGGCGTTCGTGCATGGCCAAGCCCTCCTCGCGGACGAGCGGGCGCCCGCCCTGTCCGGGTAACGGCGGGGCCGCGGTATCATTCCACACCGTGACCCCCCAGCCCTCCGCACCTGTCGTCGTGGCCGCCGGTCGGGGGACCCGGCGCCTGGTCGCCGTCGCCTGCCGCGCCGGCGACGACGTCGTCGTCACGCTCACCGGCGGCGAGCGGCCGCACGTCGGGTGCGTCGTGCTCGCCCAGCCGAACGCCACTCGCGGCGGCGAGGCGCGGATCCGCGTCACGAGCACGGTGGTGGCGATCCCGCCGCACCGCGAGGAGGCCCTCGCGCGCCCGTTGGCCGAACGGCTCGCCCAAGGCCTCAACGCAACGGTGGTGGTGAGTGCCGGAGTTCACGAGGACGGCCTTGCGGCCGAGGGCATCGCCGCCTATCTCCGACTCGGCGACGAACTGACGGCGGCGTTGCTCGACGCGCTCGCGCCCTGATCCTCCCCGACGCCCAGGCGCTCGCGCAGGAAGCGCACGATCTCGCCGGTATCGGTGCCGGGTGGAAACAGGCGCTCGATCCCCGCACGCAGGAGGATCGCAGCGTCCTCCTGCGGGATGACGCCGCCTCCGAACACCAGGACGTCGCCGGCCCCCGCCTCGCGGAGGGCGCGCACCACCGCGGGGAAGAGCTCGCGGTGCGCCCCGGAAAGGCTTGAGAGCCCGACGGCGTCCACATCCTCTTGCACCGCGGCCTGCGCGATCTGCGCCGGGGTCTGACGCAGCCCGGTGTAGATGACCTCGAAGCCGGCGTCACGCAACGCCCGCGCCACGATCTTCGCCCCCCGGTCGTGACCGTCGAGACCGGGCTTGGCCACCAGGATCCTCTTGGGTGCCGTCACTGCTCGCGACCTCCTTCCCCAGTATCCACGCCGGCCGAGGCCGCGGCAAGGCTTGCACTCCCGGGCTTGATTTTCAACTCGCGTCGCCCGTAAGCTCCCGCCGTCGCAGCGAGGGAGATCACACACGATGGAAACCGCGAGGACCACCCTTCCCGAGAACGCCTACTCGAAACTCAAGCCGGGCGAGAGCTACGCGCCGGTGGTCCCCGCTGGGGCGAACGTGCCGGAGTTCACCAAGCGCTCGCTCTGGCTCGGCCTCGCGATGTCCGCGCTGTTCTCCGCCGCCGCGGCGTTCCTCGGTCTCAAGGCGGGGCAGGTGTTCGAGGCCGCGATCCCCATCGCGATCATCGCCGTCGGCATCGGCGTGGTTCTGCCGCGGCGCTCGACACTGCTCGAGAACGTCATCATCCAATCGATCGGCGCCGCCTCCGGCCTCGTCGTGGCCGGCTCGATCTTCACCCTCCCGGCGCTCTTCATACTCGGCCTGGACGTCAACCTCATCAAGCTCTTCCTTGTCGCACTCCTCGGCGGCACCCTCGGGATCCTGTTCCTGGTCCCTCTGCGGCGCTACTTCGTCAGCGAGATGCACGGGGAGTTCCCGTTCCCGGAGGCGACGGCCACCACGGAGGTGCTCATCGCCGGCGAATCCGGCGGCAACCAGGCGAAGGTGCTTGGCGCCGCGGCGGCGATCGGAGGGGCGTTCGACTTCGTGATCATCCACTTCGAGGGGTGGGCCGAGGTCTTCACCTCGCGCTCGGTGCCGTTCCTCGCCGGTCTCGCCGACCGCGTCAAGATCGTCTTCCGGCTCGACGTGCTCTCCTCGATCCTCGGACTCGGCTACATCATCGGGATGAAGTACTCGGCGATCATCTGCGCCGGCTCGTTCCTCTCCTGGTTCCTGCTCGTCCCCCTGGTGGGGCACTTCGGCGCCCACCTTGCCGTCGCGATCCCGCCGGTCTCCGACGGGACCCTGATCGGCGGCATGTCCGCCGAGGACATCTTCCGTAACTATGTGCGCCACATCGGCATCGGCGCCATCGCCGCGGCCGGCATCATGGGCATCCTGCGCTCCTGGCGGGTTATCGCGAAGGCGTTTGCGATGGGCTTCACCGAACTGTTCCGCCGCCGGAACCGGAGCGTGGCCCCGGTCGCGGCGGCCCGCACGGACCGCGACCTGCGCATGGGGCTCGTCATGGGCGGGATCCTCGCGACTGCCCTGGCGGCGTGGCTGTTCTTCCGTTTCGGCGTCCTGTCGTCGCTGCCGGGGGCGACGAAGCTCTCGCTCATCGCGCTCGCGGTCGTCATCGTGATCTCGTTCCTGTTCACGACCGTCGCGGCTCGGGCGATTGCCACGGTCGGCACCAACCCCGTGTCCGGCATGACCCTGATGACCCTGATCCTCACCTCCGTGTTCCTGGTCGAGGCCGGGCTGTCCGGCAAGGCCGGCATGCTCGCGGCGCTCCTCATCGGCGGCGTTGTCTGCACCGCACTCTCGATGGCCGGGGGGCTCATCACCGACCTCAAGATCGGATACTGGCTGGGCGCCACCCCCGCCGTGCAGGAGCGCTCGAAGTTCCTCGGCACCATCGTCGCGGCGGCCACGGTCGGCGCCGTCATCCTGCTCCTCAACCAAGCGTACGGCTTCGTCCCCTCCGCGGCCCATCCCGCCGAGGGCGTGTTCGCCGCCCCGCAGGCCAACGCCATGGCTGCGGTCATCAAGACCCTGATGTCCAACGAGCCGGTTCCTTGGCTGCTCTACGGCGTCGGGGCGTTCATCGCGATGACGATGCAGATGATCGGGGTGCCGTCCCTGGCCTTCGCGCTGGGAATGTACATCCCGCTCGAGCTCAACGTGCCGCTCGTCGTGGGTGGGTTGATCGCACACCTGGTCCAGAAGTCGGCAAAGGGCGACGAGAAGCTGGCCCATGCCCGCGGCACCAGGGGCACGCTGATCGCGTCCGGCTTCATCGCCGGCGGCGCGCTCATGGGCGTCGTGGCGGCCGTACTCAAGATCGCCAACTTCTGGACGGGCGTCAGAGTCGGTTCCGGCTTGCTCGGCAACGGCAGCGGCGCGGGCGCCGAAATCCTCGCCCTCGTGATGTACGTCGCCCTCGCGACCTACATGTACTTCGACGCCCGGCGCGGTCAGGTGTAGCCGCCGGGTCCGACCCGGCCTCCGCCCCGCGTCATTTCGACTGCGGCGGGACCTGCGGCGAACTTCCCATCGCGGTCGGGGAGACAACGGCCATCATGTTGGGCGGCAACGAATTGGGGGAGGCCGCTGCAGCCGTCGGTGAGCCTGCAGCCGGAGCAGGAGCGGCTGGCATCGAGGCCTGGCCCGGCGGTTTCGGCGCACCTGCAGGCACCTGTTTCGCAGCCGGCGTCGGAACCGGTTTGATCTCCTGCCAGGAAAGGTCCACGGCCACCTGGGGCGGCTCGCTGTCAAGGGCGACTCGGGCCGTGATCGTCCCCTGCTTGCCCGGGTCCAGTTTGCCCAGTACCGAACTGGACCCGGTTGTGACCGGCTTGCCCTTGGCGTCGAGGACTCGCACCAGGGCACTCACGTTCTGCACGGCGTCTTTGCCCTGATTCGCGACCGTGGCTGTGATCGCCCACTCGTTCTTCCCAACCAGCTTCTTCTCGTAGCTGACCAGGACCACCTGCCCGCCCAAGGGAGCTTCCTGGTCCGCCTTCTTGGCTTCCTCGCCCGCAGCCTCGGTGTCGATATGCTTCACGTCGGCATCGGTGACGACGAGCCCGCCCGGCTTGGTGGAGGCCCTGGCCCCGAGGAACGGGCTGTGCGGCCCGGAGTCGACGGCTGCGGCGGGCGGGGCCGCGGTCTGGCCGCTGGCCGCCCTGGTCGCCGCGAGGTCCACAGCCGCGAGGGGGTACCACTCCTGGCGGCCGTTCGCATAGTGCACCGTGACGTAACTGCCACTCACCGAATAGGCAGAGACGTCGAGCCGCTTGCCGCCGGTCAACACGACCGTGGCGGCTTGGGCCCCGACGGCCAGGACGAGCGTTGCCAGGAGCATCGTCACCCTCTTCACATCGCACCTCCGAACGTTACCCGACTATCATAGCGCCTGAGCGCAACCGCGGCCATGCGAGCCCCGGCGCCCAGGCCGAACCGGACCGAGCCGCCCCAACAAACAAGCGCCCCGGGGGGTGCCCCGGGGCGCGAATCAGGCAAGAACGACAGCCTGGGTCAGTAGAGAACGACCAGGGTCACGCGGCGGTTCTTCGCGCGCCCCTCGGCGGTCTTGTTGTCGGCGATCGGCTTGAACTTCCCGTACGAGACGGCGCTCATGCGGTTCAGTGGGAAGCCGTGCTGCATGTTGAGGTAGCGCAGCACCGTCTCGGCGCGCGCCTGGCCGAGGACGAGGTTGGCCTTGTCGGAGCCGATGCTGTCCGTATTGCCCTGGATCTCGATGTAGACGTTCTTGTTCTCGTCCTTCACCTTCTTGGCGAAGGCGTCGAGAGCGGCCTTGGCCTCGGCGGAGAGCTCGCTCTTGTTGAACCCGAAGTGCACCGCATCGTCGGTGAGGGTCACCTCGAACAGAAACGAGTGGTTCGCCAGTTGGTGGTGTCCGACAGCTTGGCGATCTGCTCGTTCTGCGCCGCGTCGGACTTCTTCAGGTTCGTGACATCCATCTGGGTCGCCTCGACCTGCTTCTGCACCTCGCCGATCTTGGCGTCGGAACCCTTGGTTGCGGCCGCCACCTGTTCCTGGACATAGGTCTTCGTGGCGCATCCCGTGGCGCCCAGCGCGCCTACCAACCCCACGGCGAGAACACCCAACAGCGACTTTCTCATGAGCTTCCTCCCTTTGCTCCCGGTCTCGGACATGTTATTGAATCACGCTCGCAGCAACGCATCTGTTATAGCACAGCATTCCCTTGATCTGTCAAGACCCGTCGCTCTCGTTTCAGGGCAGCGTCCCGCGGTACCCCTGGCGCGCCATCACCGTGTAGCCGCCGTCCACGGTGACCTCGAGCTTGCGCCACTTCACCATCCCCACCCCCGACGGATCGAACGTGATGATGTACCGCATCGTCAGTTCCTGCCGCAGCGCGCGGGCGAACTGGGGGAGCTTTGCCGCCGTATCCACGCGCAGGTAACGTCCGCCCGATGCCGCCGCAAAGCGGGCCAACGCCTCCTCGTAGCTATCGGGCGGACCCTCCTCGGCCGGTGGCGGCTCGATGCCCAGGGCGTACAGCGGGTCGGTCAACCCCTCCAGGATCTTCACTGCGTCCGCCGGGGACATCGTTGAGGCGGTGTCCACCCCGTCGGTGAAGAGGAGCACGACCCGCCGGATGTTGTGCGCCCCCTCCATGACCTGCGGCGTGGCCGTCAACATGTCGTAGAGCGCCGTGGTGCCATAGCCCTTGAGCGACTCGAGCACCCTGGGTAGCAGCCCCGGGTCGGTCCCGAAGGCGAGTCGGCGCTTGACCTCGCCGCCTCCGAATGTGATCAGGCACGCCTCGTCATTCGAGCGCATCCCCCGCATGAACTCCATGATCGCGTCCCGGGTCCTGGCGAGCCGCCGGCCGTTCATCGAACCCGAGGTGTCCACGACGAAGGCGTACGAAATCGGCAGCCCGCCCTCGCGCCAGAACGACTTGATCGGGAACTCGATACCGTCCACGAAGAGGTGGAACCGCTCCTTTTCGAGCGTCGCCACCAAGCGGCCGCGACTGTCCTTCACCGTCACCGGCACCAGGATCGACGACACCTCCGCCGAGGCCTGGAACATCCCCTTTTCGGGCGGCTGCTCCGCTCGGGACACAGCCGTCAGAAAGACGGCTAGCCCGAGGACGCCCGCAGGCACCGCCCGCCACCACTGGCAGGGTCGCATGCGCGCGTCAGAGGACGAAGGTGAGGCCGAGCCCGACCTCCGTGAACGTCAACCAGTTGCGGTCGTAGGAGCAGTCGCCCCACCAGCCGCAGTCGCTCCGGTTGTCGATGTTGACGCTGTGTCCTCTCCAGTCGAAACGGAGAGCGATCTGAGGGGTGAAGAAGAGTTTCAGCCCACCGCCGAAATCACCGACGAGGCGTGTGTCCGACGACAGTGTTCCGCCGCCGGCGGCGTACAGAGTTGGTTCGAGACGCATCGCCCCGATGCCTCCGGCCAGGAACGGTACCAGCCGGCTGTGACCGAAGCTGACCTCCATGTTCGCCTCGGCCGTGGTCATGTCCATCCTCCCGACCTGGGTTTGCCCGCCGAAGAGTTCGCGGTGCCCGGTGATGAGGTCGGCGCGGCCGCGCGCGAGGAACCCTTCGAACGCCCAATTGGGCGTGAACCTGTACGCGATCCGAAAACCGTACGACGGGGCGTCGTCCACGGTGACGTCGAACGGCACGGTGTTGATCGTCCCGCGCGAGATCGTGTCGCCGAACCAGTACCCGACCGTGGGGGTCAGTTCCACCGTGTTGGACGTTCCCTGGGCGAACGCCCAAGGTGCTGCAACAGCCAGGCAGAGCACGAAAAGCAATCGGCGCATGTCACTTCCCTCCCTTTCCAGAGTGCTCGGCCAGCAGCCCGAGCAACTGGCGGCGCATATCCTGCACGGACTCCGCCGAGTAGCCCGGATACACCCGCACGACTCTCCCCTCGCGATCGAGCAACACCGAAAACGGAATCTGATTGATCCCCAACGACATCTGCGTCTTCCCGTCGACCAGGAAGACCGGCAGTGTGACACCGGACCGTTGCAGGAAACCCTCGATGCGCGGCTTGACCAGCGCGAGCTGGCCCCCGGGCCCCACCTCGTCCGGCGCCGGAGCCATGTCCACGTCCACCGCCAACACAACTAAACCCTTCCCGCCCAACTCGTTGGAGAGCTTCTGAAGCTCCGGCATCTCCATCCGGCACGGCCCGCACCAGGTGGCCCAGAAGTTGAGGACCGTCGCCATGCCGAGCACGTTCTTGAGTGGGACGGTCTGGCCGGACAGGTCGATGAGCTCGATCGAGGGAAACTCCGGGCGCGCCGGCTCGGCCGCAACTGCAAGGCCGGCGGCGAACAGGAACCCGAAGATGGCAGCGGGAATTGAGCGTTCCTTCATCGGTCGTATGCTACCACGGCGTTGACAGCTGGCGGCGCTTGCGCTAGATTTCACAATATGAGCGAACGTGAGCTGCACTGCATTGCGGTCGTCGGTGGCGGGATGATGGGCCGCTCGATCGCGACTCGGGTTTCCCAGGCCGGTCTCGGCGTCATCGTCCGGGACATCAGCCCGGAGCGCACCGACAAGGTCGCCGAGCTCCTCGGCGTTGACCTCGACCGCGAAATCGAGCGCTGGGGACTGACGCAATCCGAGAAGAGGGCGATTTTGGCGCGCATCGAGTTCACCACCGAGCTGCCGAAGACGGCGGGTTGCGACCTGCTCATCGAGACGATCAACGAGGACTACGACGCGAAGAGACAGCTGCTCCTCGAGCTCGACGTCGTTCTCGAACCCGGGATCCCGATCATCATCAACACCTCCACCCTGTCGATCAGCGAACTCGCGCAGGGCCTGCAGCACCCCGAGCGCGTCCTCGGGATGCACTTCCTCTATCCCGTTACCACGACCAGGGTCGTGGAGGTCGTCAAGGGCCAGGTGACGAGCGACGATGCGTTCGAGACCGCGCGCCGCTTTGTCCGGATCCTGGGCAAGGTGCCGATCCAGGAGTTCGAGTCGCCGGGGTTCATCACGACGCGCGTCATCATGCCGCTCATCAACGAGGCGGCCCACGTCGTCATGGAGGGCGTGGCCAGCGCTGGCGAGGTGGATCTCGCAATCAAACTCGGGTACGACTTCAGGTATGGACCGCTCGAGTGGGCCGATCGTACCGGACTGCACCGCATCCTCAACTGGCTCGAGCACCTCTTTCACGAGACCGGCGAAACCAAGTTCAGGCCGTGCCCGGTCATCCGAAAGCTCGTCCGGGCCGGGCACACCGGCGCCAGGGTCGGCAAGGGGTTTTCACCTACGACAGCGAGCGTAGCCGGCTCGACCGACTCCCCGACGACACCCCGAAGCTCTCTTGAACGATCCGGTTCCGATCACGCTGCACGACGCAGGGAGCTGACGCATGAAAGTCCTCGTCCTCAACTGTGGCTCTTCCTCGGTGAAGTTCCAGGTCATCGAAACCTCGCTCGCGATGATCGAGGCCAACACCGACGTCACTCTTGCCCGCGGCGCCGTGGAGAAGATCGGCCTGTCCGACTCCCGCCTGTCGCTCCACGTTCCCGGCCGTAAGCCACACCAGGAGATCGCCGAGATCCTCGAGCACCGCGCCGCCGTCGAGCGCGTTCTCAAGGTCCTCGTGAACCCCGAGCACGGCGTCCTCGGCAACGTCGCCGAGATCGAGGCGGTGGGACACAGGGTGGTGCACGGCGGCGAGAAATTTGCCTCCTCGGTGTTGGTGAGCCCCGAGGTCGAGGCGATGATCGAGGAGTGCGTCGTTTTGGCGCCGCTTCACAATCCGCACAACCTGCGCGGCCTCACGGCGGCCCGCAGCTTGCTGCCGCGCGTCCCGCACATTGCCGTCTTCGACACCGCCTTCCACCAGTCGATGCCGCCGAAGGCCTTCGTCTACGGCCTCCCGTACGAGCTTTACACCCGCCAGGCGATCCGGCGCTACGGTTTCCACGGCACGTCGCACCGCTTCGTGTCGATCCGCACCGCCAATCTGCTCCGCCGTCCGATCGAAGACCTCAGGATCGTCACCTGCCACCTCGGCAACGGCTGCTCGATGGCCGCCGTGGACCGCGGTCACTCGGTGGACACCTCGATGGGGTTCACGCCCCTCGAAGGCTTGCTCATGGGGACCCGTTGCGGCGACCTCGACGCGGCCATCGTGCCGTGGGTCCTGGCGATGGAGGAAGTCACGCTCGCGCAGCTCAACGCCATGCTCAACAAGCACTCCGGTCTCTACGGCGTCTCCGGCGTCTCTTCGGACATGCGCGAGATCGAGGCGGCGTGCGCCACAGGGAACAAACGCGCCTGCCTGGCACTCGATATCTTCTGCTACCGGGTCCGGAAGTACGTCGGGGCGTACGCGGCGGCCATGGGCGGCCTCGACGCCGTGACCTTCACCGGCGGCATCGGCGAGAACTCGCCGCTCATCCGCGCGAGCACGCTGGCAGGGATGGACTTCTTCGGGATCGAACTGGACGAGGACGCCAACCGCAATGCTCCGCGCGGCGAGGAAGTCCTCGTGTCCCGTCCCGGCACACGCGTGGCCGTGGCGGTCATCCCGACCAACGAGGAGCGCACGAGGAGCGCGTCATCGCCCGCGACACCGTCCGCGTCCTCGGGGGCGTCATGCCCTCGTTCGCGGTCGCCGGCACCGAGGCGCCCCGCTGAGGGGCCTCCCCCACCCGATCGCCCGGTTCACGGGTAGTCTCCTTCCACTGCGTGGAGGTCTCTCGCTTTGCCCCTCGGGTGAAGCGGCGTTCGGGTGCCCCGGGCCTCTTCTTCACTGCGTGAGGCCTGTTTTGTTTTGCCCCGCGGGCTGCGGCCGTGGTCGCTCGGGCGGCGCATCGAGCGCCGCCCTCCGACCCGCCTGCGCGTGCGACCGAGCAGGGCGTCCCGTGGTGGGGCCCCTCGCTGTCTCCCGCCGCTCGCTGCGCTCGGGCGGGAGCATCGACACCCCACCGCGGGACGCCCGCTCGGGACCCGCACGCTCCGGCGCCATCGGCCTCCGCCCCCTGGGCGGTCTTGGCCACCCGCCCCCCCACTAAGCGGAGGTCCTGCCGGAAACGCCTGGCGTTGGCATGACTCTCGGCCTTCAGCAGGACCTTCGACATGGGGCGGGGGGTGTCGTTGATCCGCCGGTGCCGCGGGTGGCCATTCGCTCCTGCGCCCGCGGGCCCCGGACGGGCGAGCCGCGCCGGGGTGTCGATGGCCCTG
>NCBR01000180.1 GCA_002279285.1 Acidobacteria bacterium 37-71-11 | reverse complement strand
CCGCCTCGCCGAGTTCTTCGAGGAGAACCCGCCGATCGCGCGGCGCATCGTCACCAAGTGCGTCGAGGCGGCGCGCGCCCGCGAGGCGGCGCGCAAGGCCCGCGAGCTCACCCGCCGCAAGGGCGCGCTCGAGTCGTCGTCGCTCCCCGGCAAGCTCGCCGATTGCCAGGAGCGGGACCCCGCCGGGGCCGAGCTGTTCATGGTCGAAGGCGACTCCGCCGGAGGCTCCGCCAAGCAGGGCCGCGACCGCCGCTTCCAGGCGATCCTGCCGCTGCGCGGCAAGATCCTCAACGTGGAGAAGGCCCGCTTCGACAAGATGCTGTCGAGCGAGGCGATCCGCACCATCATTCAATGCCTCGGCACGGGCATCGGCCCCGAGGACTTCGACGTCGCCAAGGTGCGCTACCACAAGGTCATCATCATGACCGACGCCGACGTCGACGGCGCGCACATCCGCACCCTGCTCCTGACATTCTTCTTCCGCCACTTCAGGGCGGTGATCGAGCGCGGCTACCTGTACATCGCGCAGCCGCCGCTGTACAAGGCCGCGCACAAGAAGGACGAGCGCTACCTCAAGGACGAGGCCGAGCTTTCCGCGTTCCTCCTCGACCGGCTCTCGGACGGCGCCACGCTGACGCTCGCCGGGAGCGGCCGCACGCTGCAGGGCAAGGAGCTCAAGGACGCGATCCGCCGCATCGAGCGCTCGCTCGAACACCTCGAGCGCCTCGACCAACGCGGTTGGCCGAAGGACCTGGTGATGGCGCTGCTGCGTCTCGGCGTCGCCCACCGCGAGCAGCTCGCCGACGCCGCCCTCATGGAGGGCTTCGCCGAGGAGCTGCGCGCGGAGGAGTTCGGCGACGCGGCGACGGCCCCCGACGAGGAGCACGGCGGCCTGCTGGTGCGCGTCAGCCACAACAAGAACGGCCGCCACCGCTCGGTCGAGCTCGGCTACGACCTCATTCGCACGTACGAGTACACGCAGCTGCTCGACCTCCACAAGCACCTCAAGGATTTCGACGTGCCGCCGTTCCACCTCGAGCTCGAGTCGGTGAAGGAGACGTTCGAGTCGATGCACGAACTCGTCAGCCGGGTGTACGAGAGCGCCCGCCACGGGCTCTCGATCCAGCGCTACAAGGGCCTCGGCGAGATGAACGCCGAGCAGCTCTGGGCCACGACGATGAACCCGGAGAGCCGCCGCCTCCTCCAGGTCAGGATCGAGGACGCGGCCGAGGCCGACGAGCTGTTCACCGTGCTGATGGGGGACGCGGTCGAGCCGCGGCGCGCCTTCATCGAGAAGAACGCCCTCGAGGTCGTGAACCTCGACGTTTAGAGAGAGGGAACCAGAAACTATGCCCGATTCGCTCTTTGCCCGGGAGGAACGCATCCCGGTCGCCATCGAGAAGGAGCTCAAGCGTTCGTACCTCGACTACGCGATGAGCGTCATCATCGGCCGCGCCCTTCCCGACGTGCGCGATGGCTTGAAGCCGGTGCACCGCCGGATCCTCTACGGGATGTGGGAACAGGGCTGCACGGCCGGCAAGCCGTACAGGAAGTCGGCGCGCATCGTCGGCGACGTCATGGGCAAGTACCACCCCCATGGCGACGCGGCGATCTACGACACCCTGGTGCGAATGGCGCAGCCGTTCTCGATGCGCCACATGCTCGTGGACGGGCAGGGCAACTTCGGCTCGGTGGACGGCGACAGCGCCGCCGCGATGCGGTATACCGAGGTGCGGCTGGCGCGGCTCACGGAGGAGATGCTCGGCGACGACCTCGGCAAGGAGACCGTCGAGTGGATCCCGAACTACGACGGCTCCCTCAAGGAGCCCGTCGTCCTGCCGGCCAAGTTCCCCAACCTGCTGGTCAACGGCTCGTCCGGCATCGCGGTCGGCATGGCGACCAACATCCCGCCGCACAACCTCGGCGAGGTGGTGGACGCCTGCGTGGCGCTCGCCCGCAACCCTCACATCACCCTCGACGAGCTGATCAAACTGCTGCCGGGTCCGGATTTTCCCACCGGCGCGATCATCCGCGGCATCGCCGGCATCCGCGAGGCGTACGCCACCGGCCACGGCTCGGTGCAGATGCAGGCGCGCGCCCGCATCGAGCACCAGAAGAAGGGCGAGCGCGTCGCGATCATCGTCAGCGAGCTGCCGTACCAGGTGAACAAGGCGCGCCTGGTCGAGCGCATCGCCGAGCTGGTGCAGGGCAAGGACATCGAAGGGATCGCGGACCTGCGCGACGAGTCCGACCGCGACGGCATCCGGGTCATGGTGGAGCTCAAGCGCGACGCGGTGCCGCAGGTCGTGTTGAACCAGCTCTTCAAGATGACCCCGATGCAGTCGAGCTTCGGGATCACCTTCCTCGCCATCGTCGACAACCAGCCGCGGGTGCTGACGCTGCCGCAGATGCTCGCGTACTTCATCGAGCACCGCAAGGAAGTCGTCACGCGGCGGACGCGCTACGAGCTGGCGCGCGCCGAGGAGCGGGCCCATATCCTGGAAGGGCTCGTCATCGCCCTCGACCACCTCGACGCCGTCATCAAGACGATCCGCGCCGCGGCCGACCCGCCGTCGGCGAGGACCGCCCTGATGGGCAACTTCGGCCTCTCCGAGCTGCAGGCGCAGGCGATCCTCGACATGCGGCTGCAGCGCCTCACCGCCCTCGAGCGCGACAAGATCGTCGCCGAGTACAAGGACGTCATGGCGCTGATCGAGCGGCTCAAGGCGATCCTCGCCGACGAGCGGCTGGTGCTCGACATCATCATCGGCGAGCTCGAGGAGACCAAGCGCCGCTTCGCCGAGCCGCGGCGCACCGAGCTTCTCCCCGAGGAGGCCGAGTTCTCGATCGAGGACCTCATCGTCGAGGAGGACGTCGTCGTCACCGTGACGCGCTCGGGCTACATCAAGCGCGCGCCGGTCTCCACCTATCGCGCGCAGCGGCGCGGCGGGCGCGGGCGGCGCGGCGCGGCGGTGCGCGACGAGGATCCGGTCGAGCACCTGTTCGTTGCCTCCACGCACGACTTTCTGCTCATCTTCACCTCGGTGGGCAAGGTGTACGGGATCAAGGTCCACGAGGTCCCCGAGGCGAGTCCCGCCGCGCGCGGCAAGGCGATCGTCAACCTCCTCCCGGTCGCTCAGCAGGAGAACGTCGCCGCCCTGGTCGCGGTCAAGGAGTTCGACGCCGAGCACTTCCTCCTCTTCGCGACGAAGAAGGGCAAGGTCAAGAAGACCGAGCTGGCCGCCTACGCGAACCCGCGCTCGTCGGGGATCATCGCGATCGCGCTCGAGGAGGGCGACGACCTGCTCGACGTCCGCCTCACCGACGGCGCCAGCCACATCTTCCTCGGGACGCACAACGGCATGGGCATCCGCTTCCCGGAGAGCGACGTGCGCTCCATGGGGCGGGTGGCCGCCGGCGTGCGCGGCGTCTCGCTGCGCGGCGAGGACTTCGTCGAGACCATGGCGGCGTTCCCGGCGGACGACAAGGGCGAGATCCTGGTCGTGGCCGAGCGCGGCTTCGGCAAGCGCACGCCGGTCGCGGAGTTCCGCGAGCAGGGGCGCGGCGGCAAGGGGATCATGCTCATGCGGGTGACGTCGCGGACCGGCAGCGTCGCCGGGATGCGGCACGTCAGCGGCGACGAGGACATCATGCTCGTCACCGCGCAGGGCATGATGATCCGGACCTCGGCGGCGGGCGTCCGCCGCATCGGCCGCGCCACCCAGGGGGTCAAGCTCATCGACATCGGCCCGGAAGACAAGGTCGTGGCGGTGGTCCGCCTCGCCGAGCGCGAAGAGGGCGAG
Organism: Acidobacteria bacterium 37-71-11; assembly: GCA_002279285.1. Taxonomy (GTDB): domain Bacteria; phylum Acidobacteriota; class Thermoanaerobaculia; order Thermoanaerobaculales; family Thermoanaerobaculaceae; genus RBG-13-68-16. The sequence goes on along the minus strand of NCBR01000180.1, from coordinate 1,540 downwards.
GACGAAACCGACCAGGAGACGATGTTCTAGAAAGCGGGAGGGGAACCATGAAGCTTTTCATCGATACCGCGAACGTTGCCGAAATTACCGAGGCCGCCTCGTGGGGGATCCTCGACGGTGTGACCACCAACCCCTCCCTCGTCGCGAAGGAAGGGCGCAGCTACCACGAGCTCGTCGCCGAGATCTGCCGGATCGTGCCCGGACCGGTCTCCGCCGAGGTGCTCGCCACCGACGCCGACGGAATGGAGCGCGAGGGGCGCGAGCTGGCCGGCATCGCCGAGAACGTCATCGTCAAGCTCCCGATCACCCAGGACGGGATCAAGGTCTGCTCCCACTTCTCGGAGGAGGGGATCGCGACCAACCTGACGCTCTGCTTCTCGCCGGCGCAGGCGCTGCTGGTGGCCAAGGCGGGCGCGACGTACGTCAGCCCGTTCGTCGGGCGGATCGACGACGTCGGCCAGGACGGGATGCAGCTCGTGCGCGAGATCGTGCAGATCTACGACGCCTACGAGTTCCCAACCCAGGTGCTCGTCGCCTCGGTGCGCCACCCGCAGCACGTCGTCGAGGGCGCGCTGGCCGGCGCGGACGTCGCCACCGTCCCGTTCAAGGTCCTGCAGTTGCTGTTCCGGCACCCGCTCACCGACATCGGCCTGCAGCGCTTCCTCTCCGACTTCCGCGAAGCCAAGGACGTCCACTAGCCCCGCGCTGACCGACCGCCCTGCGATGACCTCGAGATTGCTTCGCCCCGCCTGAGGCTCCGCCTCCGGCGGGGCTCGCAATGACCGTTCTTGTGGGAGTCCCAATCCAACAACCGGGCGCCCCACACGGGAGCGAAGCCGGTTGCGAGCAAGCCTGACTTCTGGTACTCTAAAACACGTGATTCCAAGCCTTTCACACGATCGCGACGACGAGACGTTGGAGGCGAAGGCGCGCTGGTTCCAGTCACTTTCCCTCGCGGAACGCATGGATTTGCTCTGCGCCTTCACGGATCTGGCCTTGTCTGCGAACCCGGGTCTTGCGGATGTGAAAAATGCTCAACCGGCTCAAGGACGTGTTCGCATCCTTGCAACGCCACGACGTTAGATACGTCGTGATCGGCGGGATCGCGGCCGTCTTGCACGGCGTCCCTCGCGCCACGTTCGATCTCGATCTCCTCATCGAGGCGACGCCGGACAACGCTCAGCGCCTGCTGAACGCTTTCATCGAGACCGGCATGGGCACGGCCGATCTGACGACCGCGGCGGACCTGCTGGCCCATGAAATCACGATCTTCCAGGATCGGGTTCGCATCGACGTGCAAACCTCCACGCCAGGTTTGAGCTTCGCGGACGCATGGAGCGGACGCGTCACGATGGCCTACGAGGGTCAGGAATTCAACGTTGTCAACCGCGCTCACCTGATTCAATCGAAGCGGGCTTCCGGTCGCGACATCGATCTCCAGGACGCGGCCATTCTGGACACCACCGGCGGCAAGGGGCCTGTGTAGCGGCCGGCGCCCGCAGCGGCCGATGGCGCTTGCGGTCATTGCGAGGACGCCGAG
>NCBR01000179.1 GCA_002279285.1 Acidobacteria bacterium 37-71-11 | reverse complement strand
CCGCTCGCCATCGCCTGGTTGACGGCACCCTCGTCGTACGCCCGCCACGTCAGGCCGGCCGCCCCCGTTGGCGTCTTGGCGGGCGCGAGGAGGACCCCTGCGACGAGCACCGCGGCGCTCGCGAGGCGCATGAAGCGGTCGATCCAGGGATGTTCGTGCCCGGGCCGCGCGACGAGGAGCAGGTACAGCCCGCCCGCCACCAGCAGGCCGGCGAACACGGCGTCTCCGGTGGCCGGCGGGAAGAACGGCCTGGCGAAGTACCCGGCGAGCGCGACGAGCAGGACCCCGAAGAGCTGCCGCACCCCGACCATCCAGGCGCCGGAGTTCGGCAGCCGTTCGATGGCACCGGTGAAGACCCCGAGCAGCAGGTAGGGGAGGCCGAGGCCGAGCGAGAGCACGAAGAAGAGCGCGAAGCCGAGCAGCACGTCCTGACGCTGGCCGACGTAGGTGAGCAGGCCGAGGACGAACGGCCCGATGCACGGCGCCGCCACGAGTCCGACGACGAGTCCCATCAGGAGGGCGCCCCAGGTGCCGGAGCGGCCGCCGGAGGCGCGCATCGCCCACGACGGCACGCGCAGCTCCCACAGGCCGAACATCGAGGCGGCAAGCGCCAACAGCACGGCCACGATGAGGCCGACGACCCACGGCGACTGCAACGCCGAGCCGAACAGCCGTCCCGAGAGTGCGGCCAACACCCCGAGCGCCGAGTAGGTCACGCTCATCCCGAGCACGTAGACGGTCGCGAGGAGCCAGGTCCGTGACCGCGTCCCTCGGTCCTGGGCGGTGAAGAACCCGATCGTGATCGGGATCAGGGGGTAGACGCACGGCGTCAGGTTGAGCGCTAGCCCGGCGAGGAACACGATCGCGAGTTGGAGAAGGAGGCCGTGGGAGGCGAACCCAGAGGGGGGGCCGCCGGGACCACGAACGGCGCTTCCGCCGGCGCCACGCAGACCTGGTTGTTGCACGCCTGCGCCTCGACGGCGCCGCGCAATTCGGCGGCGGGTGCGGCGCCTTCGCCGGCCGTGACCGCCACCGTGATCGCCACGCGGCCCTCGAACACCGCAAGCCTGTCCTCGCTGAACGAGAGCTTGACCAGCTTGGAGGGCGGGTAGGTCGGCGTCCCGGCGGTCCATCCCGGCGGGAGGTCGAGGCGGAGCTGCGTCGGGATCAGGTAGGGATCGAGCGGGGCGTTCGAGTTGACGTGCCAGCCCGGTTGGACGGTCAGGAGAACCGTGAGGACCCCACTGCCGCCCGGTCGCGGCGGCCCTGCCTGCCACGCCGCCGACGTTGAGAACACAGGTTCCGCCGCGGCCGCCTGCACGGCGGCGCATACGATCAAGGCACCCGCGAGGAGAAGTGACCGCCGCACACGACCTCCAGCCCCGGCTGCGAGCCGGGCCAAGTACTTTATCACCGCTCCCCAGCGCCGGCGTTCGCAAACGGCACTTGACCCACGTCGCCGGATGGACGAACATGACGAACGAAGGGGAGCGTCATGGAATCGAAACGTTTTATGGGTACACTTCACTGCCTTGCGGGCGTTGCGTTGGCTCTGTTTCTGAGCGCGCCGGCGCTGGCAGCGGATGATTCGGCGTGCCTGGAGTGCCACGGTTCCCGCCAGCAGGTCACCGACGCGGCCTCGGCGATGGACCTCAAGCTCACCCCGGACCGGATCGGGAAGCTCGTCGTGCAACCGGCCCAAACCGGGACCGTGCACGAGGGAATCGCTTGCACCGATTGTCACCCGAAGGCAACCGAGATCCCGCACCCGGCCGGGATGTTGCAGGGCAACCCCTGCGCCACCTGCCATGACGACGCCCTCAAGGAGCTCAACAAGAGTTCCCACCGCGACCCGGCGGGCGGCAGCCAGTTGCGGGCCGAGTGCTGGGCCTGCCACGGCGCCCACAACGTGCGGTCGGTCAAGGACCCGAAATCGGCGGTGGCGCCGATCAACGTCATCGGCCGCTGCCTCACCTGCCACAACAAGAGGGCGTACCTGGTGGGCGTCCACGGCCAGGCGGTTCAGCTGGCGGGACTCGATGTTGCGGCGACGTGCGTCTCGTGCCACGGCGCTCACGACATCCTCGCGCCCTCTGAGGCCGGATCACGCGTGGCTCGGCGCAACATCTCGTTCACCTGCGGCAAGTGCCATGGGCGGGTAGCCGATGTGTACCGCAAGAGCGTGCATGGGGCCGCCCTCATGGCCGATGACAACCCGGACGTCCCGACGTGCGTGGACTGCCACGAGGCGCACGGGACTCCCGACCCGACGACCCCCCGCTTCCGCCTCGCCTCGCCGCAGATCTGCGGCCGCTGCCACAGCAACCGCACGATGATGGCCAAGTACGGCCTCTCCGCCAACGTTTACAACACCTACGTCGCGGACTTCCACGGCACCACCGCCGAGCTCTTCCGGGCGACCTCGCCGGACCAGCCGCTCAACCAGGCGGTCTGCTACGACTGCCACGGCTACCACGACGTCGAGTCGGTACGCAAGGTCGGCCAGGCGCAGATCGACAAGCGCCTGCTGGTGCGCTGCCAGGTGTGCCACAAGGGCGCCACGGCGAGCTTCCTGAGCGCGTGGACCGAGCACTACATCCCATCGCCGACTAGGTACGCTCCGATCTACTGGGTGCGGGTGTTTTACCGCCTCGTAATCCCCGGCACGATCGGCTTCTTCCTCCTCTACATCGCGGTCGACGTATGGGGCCGCCGCCGGAATCGGAGGGTCTCGTGAACGTTCACGTCGAGAGGATCCGGCGGTTCACCTCCCGCCACATCGTGAACCACTGGTTGATGCTGGCCACTTTCCTCGGCCTGGTGGCCACCGGCATGCCGCAGAAGTATGCGGGCGCAATGTGGGCCAAAGGGATCGTCCTGATCATCGGCGGGGTCGGGCGGGTGCGCTTCCTCCATCACCTGCTGGGCACGATCATGGCGCTGCAGCTCCTCTGGCACGTCGTCGAAGGGGTGTGGCTGCACCTCGTGCAGCGGCGGGCGATGCCGATGGTGCCGGAGCTGACCGACGTCAAAGACTTCATGCAGCAGGTCAAGTACAACCTGGGGATGGCGAAGGAACCGCCCCGCATGGACCGGTACACCTTCGCCGAGAAGCTCGAGTACCTGGCGCTGGTCTGGGGTACGGCAGTGATGGTGCTGACCGGTCTCGTGTTGCTCTACCCGGTGCGGTGGTCGTCGTTGTTCCCGGGCGAGTGGATCCTGGCGGCGAAGGCCGCCCACGGCGGCGAGGCGGTGCTGGCGTTTCTGTCGATTCTGACCTGGCACGTCTATTTCGTCCACGTGCGCCACTGGAACACGGCGATTTTCACGGGCAAGCTGGACGAGGAGGCGTACGCCGAGGAGCACCCCCTCGAACTGGCGCGCATCCGGCGCGTTGAACCCCCCCCGCCGGTCCCGCACCAACGCTGGAGGGCGGTGGTGTTCGCGCTGGTGACCGTCGTTCTCATCGCGGGCGTGGTGGCTCTCATGGTCTGGCTGCGCGGCACCGGCCCGGGACTGGCCGCGTTCAAGGTGGCGCGCTTCTCGTGAGCGCTCGGGGACCGTTCCCGTTTCGTGTCAGAGTTGCGTCAGGAGCAAATGCGGCCTATTATCAGATCTAGCCCGTCAAGCGGGGCGAAGGGAGGGATCGATGAAGGGATCTTTCGTTTCGGTGGCAATAGGGGTGGCTGTCCTTGGGCTGGGGGCCCTGGCGGCCAGCGCGGCCCCGACCTACGTCGGCGCCACAAAGTGCAAGATGTGTCACAAAGTGGAGTACGACTCCTGGGCTCAGACAAAGCATGCCAAGGCGACCGCGGATGCCAAGGCTGCGAAGGACCGGAAATTTGACGCAGCGTGCCTCACCTGCCATGCCACGGACAAGAACGAAGCGATGGCGGGCGTGCAGTGCGAGGCGTGCCACGGCGCGGGCTCCGACTACAAGACGCTGTCTGTGATGAAGGACCTGGCGAAGGCCAAGGCCGCCGGTCTCGTGATGCCGACTCAGGAAACCTGCAACGGTTGCCACGACGGCAAGGACCACCACAAGCATCAGGCGTTCAACCCGAACGTCCACGCCCACAAGGTCGCCGCCAAATAGACGCAGCTCTGCCGATGTTCAACGGGCGGCCTTCGTGGCCGCCCGTTTCGTTGAAACCAGGGAAAAGTGGGGAAAAGGGAAACGGGAAACGGGAGACGGAAGACGAGCGTCGTCTTTCCTCTACCTTCTTCCTTCTACCGTCTCCCATCTCCTCGACTCTTCACTCGTTCCTACCACTCCACCTCCACCTTGATCGGCCCGCCGGAGTAGCGGGACACGAGCACGTGGCGGTTGCGCCGGCCGAAGAGGTAGACGTCGCGCGTGATCCGGACGTCCTCGGTGCAGTACTTCTCGATGAGGTCGAGGCGCCCCTCCTTCCACCAGGCGAGCGCCTGCAGGCCGTCGGCGCTCTTGGCGGCGCCGAGTGTGGCCTGCGCCACCGAGTCGAGCTTGGGGCGGAAGCCGAGCCGGTCGTGCAGCTGGAACATGATGTCGAGGGTGGAGACGGTGTCGAACGGGACGTCGCGGTACCCCTTGAGGACTTCGTAGTCGAAGCCGAGGAGGTTGAAACCCACGACCAGTTCCGCCGCGAGCAGGTCGTCGATCAGCTGGCCCGCCTCGGGTTCGCCGTAGCTGCGGAAGCGGTCGTCCTTGAAGGAGTACACCACGCCGATCGACATCCCGAGTTCCCGCATCCCGGAACGGCCGCCGACGTCCTGAAACGAGCGCTGCGTCTCGAGATCGAAGACCAGGATGTTGTGGCCGGCAGGCGCCTCGCGCGCCGAATCGTCCTCGAAAAGGCTGAGCTGGCCGCTCCACTCCTCGCGTTCGGTGTGTCGCACGCCGTCGTCCTCCCCGGGGCGGTCAGTGTACCATGCGGATCGCGATGAGCCCCGACCTTTTCTCGGCGGACGCGGCTGGGCATTCGGTGCCGGCGGGGGAGAGCGCGTGACCCCGGAGCGGCGCAAGATCGTGGCGGCCTCGGTGGCGACGGCCACGGCCGTGGTGCTGACGCTGGCGAAGACCGCGGTCGCCGTTGCGACCGGGTCGCTGGCGGTGATGGCGGCGGCGGTCGACTCGTTGATGGACGTTGCCTGCTCGGGGCTCAACGCCTACTTCCTGCGCATCGCGGCCGATCCCCCCGATGCGGAGCACGCGTACGGCCACGGCAAGGCCGAGGCGCTCTCGGGTGTGATTCAAGCCGTGATCATCGCGGTGGGCGGTCTCTGGTTGGTGGGTCGCGGCGCTTGGCGTCTGGCCAAGCCCGAGCGCATCAGCAGTCCCGAAGCCGGCATCGCGGTCGCCGCCGTGGCGCTCCTGGTTTCGCTGGCGCTCGTCGCCTACCTGCGGCACGAGGCCCGGGCGACGCGCTCGCTCGCGCTGCGGGCGGACGCGTTCCACTACGTCACGGACATCCTCACCAACGTCGTGGCCGGGGCCGCCCTCGTCCTCTACCGGGTGGTCGGGTGGCGCTGGCTCGACCCGGTCGCTTCGATCGTGATCGCGGTCTACATCGTCGTCAGCGCGGTGAGGATCCTGCGCGACGCAGGCGACGAGTTGCTCGACCGCGGCCTGCCGCGCGAGGCGGAGGACGAGGTCAAGACGTTGCTGCAGGGGTTTGCGCCGGAGATCCGCGGCTACCAGGCGTTCCGGTCGCGCCGGGCGGGGGGCACGACGTTCCTCGAGTTCCGATTGCTGGTGGACAGGAGCGCGTCGTTTGAGCGCTCGCACGAGATCACCGAGGGCGCGATCCGCCGCATCCGCGAGCGCCACGGCCCGCACACCGAGGTCATGATCGACACCGATCCGGTGTAACCCGGGCGCCGGGCACAGGGCGCAGAAGAAGCGTGGTCCGTGGTCAGAGAAAGACGACCGGCCACGTCCGTAGCGGCAGCCCGCCGGCCGGCCGTTTGCCTCGCCGAGTTGTGACCTCGTGGTCCGAAGGGCACGCGTGTAGGCGCGGCCTTCAGCCCGCGGGCCGGGTAGGGGTGTCAAGCTACATCCCGTACAGCCCGTCATCGTGGGTGGGGGCGGCGGGGCCGCCCTCGCCATCGCCGGCGCCGGTCTCGGCTTCGAGCTGGGGGCCGAGTTCTTCCTCGAGCGCGTCGGGGTCCTCCCCGGCTTCGAGGCGGCGGAACATCTCGTCCATCGTCGGGGTCATCGGCTCGCCTGATGCCTCGGCCATCCGGCGCATCATCTTGGCCATGACGCGCGGGTTCTCGGCGTCCTTCTCGTC
>NCBR01000178.1 GCA_002279285.1 Acidobacteria bacterium 37-71-11 | reverse complement strand
AACCCGCAGGGTCCGAAAAGAGGTTTCCAAGTGCCGTGTCACTACCTCACGTCATCTCTTCCCCCTCTCCCAGGCTTCGCCTGGCGCACACCTGGTACCCATCCCGCCAGGTGCGCATTGACAACATCAGGCTTGCACCATATAGTTTTTCGCGAATTCTGCGTTCGTCGAGCGGTTGTCGCCCCCTCGTGGGGCAGAAAGGAAACCCATGAAACCCCTCTCAAACCGGATCCGGCTCTCGGCCGGCACCATCGGCGCGCGGCACGTGCTCGCGGCCTTGACGGTGCTGCTCGTCGCCGCTTCCGCACCGGGCGCCTCGCACACCTGGAGCGGCACCAACAGCGGCAGCTGGTCGGACGCCGGGAACTGGAGCGCCGGGGGTGCGCCGACCAACGGCGAGACCGTCGACCTGACCTTTCCGATCTCCGCTACGAACTACGCCATGAACAACGACGTGAGCAACCTGACGATCACGTCGATGACGTTCAACAACACCCCTTACTCGCTGACCGGCAACGCGGTCACGCTCAACGGGGTGGCGCTCTACGGCGGTACCACCTTCACGCCAGTCCACGTCGGCGTCCCCATCACGCTCGCCGCCGACCTCGTCACCACGGTGGGCAATAACCTGTACTTGTCGCTCGACGGCGTGATCTCGGGATCCTTCGGTGTCCAGACCAACAGCGTGGGAGGCTGTGGCGGGTATACCTACCTCACCGCGGCCAACACGTACACCGGCGCGACCACGGTCAACTCCGGCTACCTGATCGTGAGCAACAACCAGGGCCTCGGCACGACTACAGGCGGCACGACGATCGCCAACGGCGGGCTGATCCAGCTCTACGGCGTCACCATCACCGGGGAGGCTCTCACCCTCGCCGGCGCGGGCGCCTGCGGCAACGGCACGATCCAGGCGAGCGGCGGCAGCGCGGACACGTGGACCGGCCCGGTCGCGCTGACCTCGAACGTCGTCTTCACGGCGCTGACCCAGGCGCTCACGATCCCGGGGGTGATCTCGGGTGGCTACGGAATCACCTTCCGGACCACCGACGGCGTCACGCTGACCGCCGACAACACCTACAGCGGCCCGAGCACGATCGAGTACGGGCGCGTCTACGTCAACGGCAGCCAGCCGTCGAGTTCCTTCAGCACGACCTCCGGCTCCGGCACGCGGCTGCTGGGTGGCACCGGCACGGTCGGAGCCATCACCGGAGGCAGCACGGGAGACCTCACCGTCGCTCCCGGCCCCTCGGTCGGCACCGGGGTCCTCGCCTGCGGCAACCTCGCGTTGACCGGTTCGACGGGCGTTCTCTCGATCCAGATCAACGGCCCGACGGCGGGCACGAACTACGACCAACTCGCCGTCACCGGCACCGTCGACATCACGGGCGCCACCCTCGCCGCAACCATCGGGGGCGGATACACGCCGGCCGCGGGCACCCAGTTCATGATCATCGCCAACGACGGGACCGACCCGGTCATCGGCAGCTTCGCCGGCCTCGCGGAGGGCGCGGTCGTGTCGATCTCCGGCCTCGACTTCTCGATCAGCTACGTCGGCGGAACCGGCAACGACGTGGTGCTCACCGCCGTCAACGCGCCGGGACCGACACCGACCCCGACCCCGACGCCCACGGCCACGCCGACGCCGACGCCGACGCCGACCCCGACCGCGACGCCCACGGCCACGCCGACTCCAGCCGGCGCCGGCCCTGCGATCCCGGCGGCCGGCCACGGCGGGCTCGCGATCTTCATCGTCGTCCTCGCCGCCACCGCGCTGCTGTTCCTGGCGCGCCGGGAGGGGTGAGCCGTCGGGCGGCGGCCGAAGCTGGTCTCGCCGGCGGTTGTCGGCACGCGGCGATCGCGCGTGAGGCGCGGGGATTGGGTTGCGCGCGTGCCGTATGGCCGTCGGGCTGGAGGATGGGCAAACGGGGATCTCGAGAAGAAAGCACAATAGTGGCCCCAAATAGGGCTGTAATATAACAATTGCCACACAAAAGCCCCTATTAGGGCTACTAACAAAAGCGCGCTAAGCGTCTATTGACAACTAACGCTGATAGTGATCCTAAAAAGGGCTATAATATGGCTTGAATGTAATAGTGGCCCTAAGGAGGGCTACAAATGAATACCAAGCGGAGCGACATCGACTGGGCGACCGAACTGGGTGACCACCTGCGGGCGTTGCGCCTCCGCCTGGAGCTCGATCAGCGGCAGCTGGCCGCCCGGGCGGGGGTCGGGTTGAACGCGGTGAAGAACCTGGAGTCCGGCAAGGGAGCGACCGTCCGCTCTCTGGTGCGGGTCTTGCGGGCCCTCGATCGGACCGACTGGCTCTCGGCGCTGGCCCCCCAGGTCACCGTGAGTCCACTGCAGGTGCTGAAGGCCAGACGCCCGCGCCAGCGCGCCGCTCGGAAGCGCCCTCACCGTGGGAAGGCCAATGTATAGACCCGTCAACGCCATCGAGACGCGCATCTGGGGCAAGAGCGTCGGTGCGGCAGCGCTCGACCCGACGCTGGGTTACTACGCGTTCGAGTACGACCCGGCGTTCGTGAAGACCGGGATCGAGCTGGCCCCGCTCGCCATGCCGCTGTCGAGGGCGAGAGAGCCGTTCATCTTCACGCAGCTCCCCGAAGCGACCTTCCGGCGCCTCCCGGCCATGCTGGCCGACGCGCTTCCCGACGATTTCGGCAACGCCCTCGTCGACGCCTGGATGGCGCGGGAGGGCGTGGCAAGGGATCAGGTGACGCCCTTGGACCGTCTCGCGTACATGAACACGCGCGGCCTGGGCGCGCTGGAGTTCCGGCCTGCGCGAGGTGGTACTCGTCCCTCGAGTACGGCGATCGAGCTGTCCAAGCTGGTGGAGGGCGCCCGCATGGCCGTCACCGGCCACCTGGGTGAGGATGACCTGGCGAGCGCCGCCCTCGCCCAGATCATCCGCGTGGGGACGTCGGCCGGTGGGGCGCGGGCCAAGGCCGTCATCGCCTGGAACCCCGAGACCCGAGAGATCCGCGCCGGGCAGTTCGACGTTCCGGAAGGCTTCGAGCACTGGATCCTCAAGTTCGACGGCATGGGCGCGGACCGGGAACTCGGCGAGGGCCGGGGGTACGGACGCATCGAATACGCCTACCACCTCATGGCACTCGCCGCGGGCATCGCGATGTCGCCCTGCCGGCTCTTGCAGGAGGGGGAGCGTGCCCACTTCATGACCATGCGTTTCGACCGCGACGGGAACGCCAAGCACCACGTGCAGACGCTCTGTGCGATGGCTCATATGGACTTTCGCCAGAGGGCAACCCACGACGCCAGCGAGCTCTTCCTGACGATGCGCGGCCTGCACCTCGGGTACGAGGCGTTCGAGCAGGCGTTCCGACGGATCGCCTTCAACGTGATGGCCGCCAACTGCGACGACCACACGAAGAACATCTCCTTCCTGCTCCGGGCCGGAGGGGATTGGGAGCTGGCTCCCGCCTACGACGTGACCCACGCCTACAACCCGACGGGGGAATGGACCTACCAGCACCTTCTCGGGGTCAACGGCAAGTTCGCCGCCATCACGCGCGAGGACCTCCTCGACCTTGCGGAGCGGTTCGGCGTAGGGACGGCCCCGGCCGTTCTTGCCGCGGTGCGGACCGCCGTGGCCGGGTGGCCCGAGCATGCGGAGAAGGCTGGTCTGACGGAGCCCCAGACACGACGGATCGCGGCCCACCACGCGCTGCTGTAACCCGACGCCGCGCTCTCGAGACGGCACACCGCGAGGTTCCCGCTGACACGACTTGCCAAGTGGACGTCGTGGACCGGCCGAGGAAGCGGCGCCCCCGGTGACACCCGCAACGGCGACCCGCCCCATGAAGCCACCGTCGGCCCCTCGAGCCGCCCGCCGGCGGCCCGTAGGTGCTTGGTCTACTTGGTCGGGACGGGGGGATTCGAACCCCCGACCCCTTGAACCCCATTCAAGTGCGCTACCAGGCTGCGCCACGTCCCGACCGGGGTGCATCAACAGACTGAAAGGGCGTCACTTCCCTACTTCGTCACTGCAGCAGCGTGAGGATGGCTTCCAACTCTTTCCGGGTGGCCTTCAGAGCGCGCCGCACGCTTTCTACTTGGTTTCCCGCCCTGGTGTCAAGCTTCGCCGCCTTGGGTGCGCGCTCGGCAAGCTCCTCCGCGAGGCGCTTCTTGGCGCCCGCGACAGTGAAGCGCTCCTCGTACAGCAGCTGCTTGATGCGCAGGATGAGCTGCACGTCCACCCTGGAGTAGGTGCGCTGGCCGCCGGAACCTTTGGCGGGCGCCAGCTCGGGGAACTCGGTCTCCCAGTACCGGAGCACGAACGGCTTCACGCCGGCGATCTCACACACCTCGCCGATCTTGAACTCGTCCTTGTCCGGGATCACGACCTCACTCGGCATGCGTCTCCTCCTCGGGGATCAGGGTCAGGCGGAACTGCAGCGTCAGCCTCCGGCCGCCGGTCCAAACCGCCGGAACCGGGACCTCGAGCTCCAGCTCCCGCACCTCCCCCACCTGCGCGAGCAATCGGGGGACAATTCGTTGCACCAGCGCCTCTCCGGCCGCGTCCCTGAACTTGCCGGCGACGGGGGGCACCTCCTCCCCGCGGGAGAGCGCCACGACGAACTCGGGTTCCGGCGTGGCGGCCGTCTCGTCCGGCATCTCGCCGGCCGGCTGCGTCTCCGCTGTCGCCGATTCCACGGCGACGGCAACGGCCGGTTTGGGGAACTCGAACACATCGTCACCGCCGGCCGCGTCGGCGGCGAGCAACTCCTCGAACGGGTCCGGCAGCGGCGTCGGCGCCTCGTCGAGGAAATCCGTGGGCAACTCCAGGCCCTCGGGCACGACCCGCACTTTCCCGGTCAGCCCCGAGATCCCGGCGTCGAAGACCGGCTCGTCCGGCATTGCCGGCGGCCCAGGGGGCGAAAAGAACGGCAGCAGGAGCTCGTCGGCCGGCGGCGCCGACGGAGGCTGGGCCGCCTGCGGCGCGAACGGGACGACGCGCTCGTCGAGCCGCTCGTCGAGGAACACCGGCGTGGTGACGGCGGCCGTCGGTTCCGGCGTGCCGAGGGCGACGCCGCTCGGGGCCCTCCCGAACGTGGACACCGGGGGGGGCATGAAGACAGACTTCGGGGTCTCGGTGGTCGGTGCCACGCTCTCCAGAGCCGACGGCAGCAGCGGCTCACCGAACTCGCTCCCCTCGTCGGAGAACATCTTGAAGCGGTCGCGCAACGAGCGCGCGACGAGCTTGACCACGGCCTGCAGGGTCTCCTCGACACCGATCCCGGTGGTGGAGACCGCCTCGAAGAACGGCGCGTTGAACTCGTTGAGCAGCTCGTCGAGGTCCTCGACGCTCAAGACGTCG
>NCBR01000369.1 GCA_002279285.1 Acidobacteria bacterium 37-71-11 | reverse complement strand
GCGCGGCCGCGCTCGCGGCGCGGGCCGCCGTGCGGTCGGGCGCCGGCCTGGTCACTGTCGCGACCACCCGGGCTGCTGCGGCGGCGGTGCAGGCGCTCGCCCCCGAGGCGATGGTCGACGTGCTTCCGGCGAGCGCAGGCGGCGAGGTGGCCGGAAGCGGGATCGAAGGCTCGCTCGCAAAGGCCACGGCGCTTGCCGTGGGGCCGGGCCTCGGCACCGGCGAGGGTCCGCGCCGCCTCCTTGGAGCGATCCTGGATGCGTGGCAAGGGCCGCTCCTTCTCGACGCCGACGCCCTCACACTGCTCGCGGGCCGCCTTGGCGTTCTGCGGGCCCGGGCGGCGGCGCCCGTGCTGACACCGCACCCGGGCGAGCTCGCCCGCCTGCTCGGCATCACGACGGCCGAGGTCACGGCGGACCGGCTGGGCGCGGCGCGGCGCGCCGCGGATGCTGGCGGCGCCGTGGTCCTCGGCAAGGGGGCGCGCACCGTAATCGCCGGCGGCGGAGGGCTTGCGATGGTCAACCCGACCGGCACGCCGGGGCTGGCCTCGGGCGGGGCCGGGGACGTCCTGAGCGGGGTCGTCGGCGCCTTGCTGGCCCAGGGTGTGCCGGCCCGGGAGGCCGCCGCGGCCGGCGCATTCCTGCACGGCCGGGCGGCGGAGATGGCGGCCGAGCGTTTCCCCGGCGCGGTTCCCGCCGGCGAGCTCGTCGAGTACCTCTCGGCCGCGGAGGCCGAGGTCAGGCAATCGGCATGAACGGCGTCGGACGCGTCAGGGGCGGGCGCCTCCCCGACGCCACCGCGACGGAGGCGCTGGGCGCGCGCCTGGCCAAAGTGCTGCAGCCCGGCGACCTCGTCCTCCTCGAGGGACCGCTGGGCGCCGGGAAGACGACGCTGGTGCGCGGGCTCGTTGCCGCGCTCGGCGGCGACCCGCTCGAGGTGTGCTCGCCGACGTTCGTGCTGCTCGAGAGTTACGCCGTGTCGGGCGGCGCGATCGTGCGCGTGCACCACGCCGATCTTTACCGCCTGCGGGGGCGGAGCAGTGCGCCGCTCGACGAGGTCGGGCTGGGCGACGCGCTCGACGACCCGGCGGCGGTCACCGCCGTGGAGTGGCCGGAGTCGTGGAGTTGGCTGGGAGGCCTGGCGCGGCGGGTCTGTCGCGTCCGCCTCGACTACGAGGGCGACACGCGCGACGCCAGCGTCGAATGGTCGATGCCGCCGCTCTGATATCGCTTTGACATTCAGCCTGGAGCGATGAATGAGGTCTGTGAAGGGTCGACCAGGGGACGACCGGGTGGCGTGGCTCTCTCTTTTCCACTGCGTGGTCTCTTGCTTGCCCCTCGGGTGAAGCGGCGTTCGGGCCTTGCTCGCCCCCGCTTTCTAGGTTTCCTTTTACTGCGTGAGGCTTTCTTGTTTTGCCCCGCGGGCTGCGGCCGTGGTCGCTCGGGCGGCGCATCGAGCGCCGCCCTCCGACCCGCCTGCGCGTGCGACCGAGCAGGCCAGATCGGCGGGCGGAGCC
>NCBR01000177.1 GCA_002279285.1 Acidobacteria bacterium 37-71-11 | reverse complement strand
TCCGCGTCGCGCACGGTCGCCAGGAGGTAATCGTCCTTCTCCGCGATGCGCAGCGCGATCGCGCGGCGCTCGCCGTGGAGGACCAGCTGCATCCCGGACGAGCCGCGCTGCACCTGCATGATCCGCGCAATCGTGCCGATGGTGTGGAGAATCTCCGGGGTCGCAGCCTCGGCGTCCTCGCGCTGCGTCGAGACGAACGCCAGGCGCTCGGGTTCCGTGAGCGCCGCCTCGATCGCCGCCAGCGTCGCCGGCCGGCCGGCCGAAATCGGGACCGTCACGCCGGGGAAGAGGACGGCCTGGCGGAGAGGGATCACGGGCAGAGAAAGGGTCTTGGTCATCTTGGTTGCTCCCCGGGCGGCTCGGTGGATCAGCGCGTCGTGCCGGCAGCCGCCCACTCCGGCCTCAATCCACGAACATGAGTATACATCACTAAAATTCCACCGCTGCTCCGTATCGGTAATCTGCGTCGTCAAATAGCAGCATCATCGGTGATCCGGGACACCGCGAGCGGATTCCCATGGTGTTAGAAACAAACTGGATAGGGCAATATTGCCTGAGCTCGGGGTGCGCCCTTGCCGGGTCCGCGCGGCGTGCAGGTTCTGCTGAACGCAGATCTCTCTCTCGGCTTGGCGCTCGAGGCCGCGCGGCCTGCCACCGGCGCACGCGGGTCGGACCACGGACCACGCTCTCTTGCGTCGTGGCCCTGCGTTCTCAATCTTTTCGGACCCCGAGCCCCGAACCCCGAACCCCGGTATCTCCATCGGCGCGGCGGCGGATGGCGGTGATCGATTCGTCGAGGCGCTGCAGGAACGAGGAGCGGCCGCGCTTCGTGAACGGGGGCGGGCCGCCGGTCATCTCGCCGAGGTCGCGCAGCTCCGCGAGCAGGCCGCGGGTGGCGAGGGCGTCGCCGATGTTGGCGGCGGTGAACGGCGGGCCCGCATAGCCGATGACGGTCGCCCCGAGAGCGAGGCAGCGCGCGGCGAGGGGGATGTCCGCCGTGACCACGATGTCGCCGGCCTCGACGTGCTCGACGATCCAGTCGTCGGCGACGTCGATTCCTCCCCCGACGACCTCGAGCGCGATCCGCGGGCTGTCGGGCCTGCGCATCCAGGATCCCGCCACGAGCGTGACCTCGAGGCCGTAGCGCTCCGCCACCCGGTAGACCTCGCCCTTCACCGGGCAGGCGTCGGCGTCGACAAAAATGTGGAGCACGCGATCCCCCTCCGCGGGAGATCATACTGCGCCGTCCCAGGCTCTTCCTTCACTGCGTGAGGCCTATCTTCTTTTGCCCCGCGGGCTACGGCCGTGGTCGCTCGGGCGGCGCATCGAGCGCCGCCCTCCGACCCGCCTGCGCGTGCGACCGAGCAGGCCAGATCGGCGGGCGGACCCTCGCCGTTCCCCTCCCTCGCATGAGACGCTCGGTCGGGGCCGGCGTTTCCACCCGCCGCTCTGGCCGCTCGGGACCCGCACGCTCCGGCGCCATCGGCCTACGCCCGCTGGGCGGTCTTGGCCACCACCCCCCCGCTTGACGTCGCGGGCGCCCAGCTCCCATGGCGCGGGCGCCCTCGCCCGCGCACCACAGCCTCCTGTCCCGACTCTCGGCCTCCAGCAGGACCTCCGACATGTGGGCGGGGGGGTCGTCCAATCCGCCGGTGCCGCGCCCTGTCCGGTCGCGGGCACAGGAGCATGCGGGCTCGGGCGCGGGGGCGCCCGGGCCCGCATCCGGCCACCCGCGGGACCGGCAAGCAAGACAGCCTCACGCAGTGAAAAGGAAAACACCGCGCAGGGGCGAGCAAAGCCCGAACGCCGCTTCACCCGAGGGGCAAGCAAAAGGCCTCCACGTAGTGGAAGAGACCCCAGCCGCGCCGGCGAGGCGATCAGAGCTTGAGCTTGCGCAGGCGCAGGGCGTTGGTGATCACCGAGACGGAGGAGAAGCTCATCGCGGCGGCGGCGAGCATCGGCGAGAGCAGCAGGCCGAAGAACGGGTAGAGCACACCCGCGGCGACCGGCACGCCGACCGAGTTATAGCCGAACGCCCAGAGGAGGTTCTGCCGGATGTTGCGCATCGTCGCGCGGGAGAGCGTGCGGGCGCGGGCCAACCCCATGAGGTCGCCCTTGACCAGCGTGACCCCGGCCGACTCCATCGCGACGTCGGTGCCGGTGCCCATCGCGATGCCGACGTCGGCGGCGGCGAGGGCGGGGGCGTCGTTGATGCCGTCGCCGGCCATCGCGACCTTCCGGCCCTCCCCCTGCAGGCGCTTGACGACCGCGCCCTTGCCCTCGGGCGAGACCTCGGCCTCGACCTCGTCGATGCCGAGCGTCCTCGCGACCGCTGCCGCCGCGGTGCGCGAGTCGCCGGTGAGCATGACGATGCGCACGCCGGCGGCGTGCAGGGCGCGGATCGCGGCCGGGGTCGTCGGCTTGACCGGGTCGGCCACCGCCAGCAGGCCGACGACGGCACCGGCGGAGACGACGAACATCACGGTCTGGCCGTCGCCGCGCAAGGCTTCAACGCGCGCCGCGAGGGCGCCGGGGGCGACGCCGAGGGAGGCGAGCAGCTTCTCGTTGCCGAGCGCCGCGGGGCGGCCGGCGACCGTGCCGGTCACGCCCTGGCCGGGAATGGCACGGAACCCCTCGGTGGCTGCGGGCGCGATGCCGCGCGCCGCGGCTCCCGCCAGCACCGCGGCGGCGAGCGGGTGCTCGCTGCCGCGCTCGAGCGCCGCCGCGAGTCGGAGGACATCGTCCTCCTTGGCCCCGCCCGCCGCGACCACGGCGGTCAGTCGCGGCTTTCCCTCGGTGAGCGTGCCGGTCTTGTCCACGACCAACGTGTCGATCTTCTCGAACGCCTCGAGCGCCTCGGCGTTGCGGATCAGCACACCGGACGCGGCGCCGCGGCCGACGCCGACCATGATCGACATCGGCGTGGCGAGGCCGAGCGCGCACGGGCAGGCGATGATCAGCACCGCCACCGCGTTGACGAGCGCGTGCGCGAGGCGCGGCTCGGGGCCGAACGCCGCCCACGCGGCGAAGGTCAGCGCCGCAGCCGCGACCACGACCGGCACGAACACGGCCGCGACCCGGTCCGCGAGACCCTGGATCGGGGCGCGCGAGCGCTGCGCCTCGGAGACCATGGCGACGATGTGGGCGAGCAGCGTGTCGGCGCCGACGCGTTCGGCGCGCATCACGAACGAGCCGGTACCGTTGACCGTGGCGCCGGTGACCTTGCTGCCCGCTGTCTTTTCGACCGGGATCGGCTCGCCGGTCAGCATCGACTCGTCGAGGAGGCCGGACCCCTCCTCGACGATACCGTCGGTGGGCACCTTCTCGCCCGGGCGCACGCGCAGGCGGTCGCCGGGCTTGACCTCGGCGAGCGGAACGTCGCGCTCGCTGCCGTCGGGCAGGACGAGGCGCGCGGTCTTCGGGGCGAGGCCGAGCAGCGCGCGGATCGCGTTGCCGGTGCGCGCGCGGGCGGAGAGCTCGAGCACCTGGCCGAGGAGCACGAGCGCGACGATCACGGCCGCGGCCTCGAAGTACACCGCGACATGGCCGTGCATCCGGAACGATGGCGGGAAGATCCCCGGCGCGACGGTCGCGACGACGCTGTAGGCGTAGGCGGTGCCGGTCCCGATCGCGATCAGTGTGAACATGTTCAGGTGCCAGGTGACGATCGAGCGCCAGCCGCGCGCGAAGAACGGCGCCCCGCCCCACAGCACCACCGGCGTCGCGAGGGCGAGTTCGAGCCAGACCAGCCACGGCGCCGCGAAGGCGCTACGCAGCGAAGGAATCATCCCGGCCATCTCGATGAGGAGCAGCGGCGCCGCGAGGGCCGTGCTCGTCCAGAACCGCCGGCGCATGTCCACCAGTTCGGGGTTGGCGGGCTCTTCAACCGTAACGGTGCGGGGCTCCAGCGCCATGCCGCAGATCGGGCAGTCGCCCGGCGCCGGGCGCACGATTTCGGGGTGCATCGGGCAGACGTACTCGGTGCGCGAGGCGGGGAGCAGCGAGGCCGGCTCGAGCGCCATCCCGCACACCGGGCAGGCGCCCGGGGCGCTCTCGTGGACCTCGGGGTCCATCGGGCAGACGTACCCGGTCGCGCTGGCGGCCGGGGCGGGTGCTGCAGGCGCCTGCGCGTGCGGCCGGTGCATCCCGTGCGTGCCGGGCGCGGCGAGGACGGTGTCGGGATCGGCGTCGAACCGCTCCGCGCAGCGCGGCCCGCAGAAGAAGTACGTGGTCCCAGCGTGCTCGCGGGCGATGACGTTCGGCTTCTCGAACACCTTCATGCCGCACACCGGGTCGAGGCCGAGGAACTTCCTCCCGTCCGCGGCCGGTGCGCCGCCACCTCCCGCCCTGTGATCGTTCATCGCGCCTGTCCCCCCGGCCGCATACTACCCGCACGGCGGTCCCGGAATTCCTTCCCGCGCGGAGCGAGCGCCGGTGCGCACGCTCGTGGTGGCGTGCTATCGTTTGTCCACCATGGCCTTGCACGTCGTCGCCCACCCCGTGCTGCAGGACATCCTGGCACGCCTGCGCGACCGCGCGACGCGCTGCGAGGAGTTTCGCATCCTCGCCCACCGCATCTCCCTCCTGCTGGTCGCTGAGGCGACCCGCGACATCCCGACGGTGGCCGGCACGGTCGAGACCCCGCTCGAGACGACCGCAGTGCAGCGGGTCGCGGCCCGCGTCGTCGCCGTCCCCGTGCTGCGCGCCGGGCTCGGGATGCTGGAGGCGTTCCTCGACCTCGTGCCGTCGGCCGAGGTCGGGTACTTCGGCCTCGAGCGCGACGAAACCACCGCGGTTGCCCGCCGCTACTACGAGAAGGTCCCGGCCGACCTCGGCAGCGCGGTCGTCTTCCTGCTCGACCCGATGCTCGCTACCGGCGGCTCTGCAGTGATGGCGGTTGAGGGGCTCGAGGGGATGGGCGCCCGGCGCGTGCGCCTCGTTTCGATCGTCGCCGCGCCGGAGGGGGTGGAGCGCCTGCAGAAGGCGGCACCGGGCGTGGAGATCTACACGGCTGCGGTGGACCGACAGCTCGACGCCCGCAAGTACATCCTTCCGGGTCTCGGCGACTTCGGCGACCGTCTCTACGGCACCTAACCTGCGCCGCCGATAGCGGACCGTCTATCCGGGCGGGGGGCCCGCGGCCACTCCACCCAACCGCCCGGCCGCTCTTGCCCCCCGTGCCCCCCGCGAGCCGCGGCGGAGCCGCGTCTCTATCCGGGCGGGGGCCCGCGGCCGCTCCACCCAACCGCCCGGCCGCTCTTGCCCCCCGTGCCCCCCGCGAGCCGCGGCGGAGCCGCGTCTCGCCGGGCGTTGCGCTCGCCCCGCTCGCGTGCTCATGTGGCCTCCGGCCACACTCCGCCGCGTCCGCCTCGTCCGCCTTGCCAGGGGCCAGGTATCACACTTTGTTCGCGGTTCGGCAGCGCGGGTCCGCCGGCCGAGCGATATGGCTCCCCAATTGTCAGGCCACCGGCACCAAAGTGTGATAGCTGGCCCCTACCACTCTCGGCGGCGCGGCTGCACGCCGTGAGCCGAGGCCCTGCGTTCGGCGTGGCCTGCGCGCGACTCGACCCTAGCCCTGCCTCCGACGGCGTGTGGTGTAAGGCACCACTTGGTTAACTCTTGATGAGCGGCCACAGCTTGGAGAGCGCGACAAGCTGAAGAATGATTGCCGCTCCCTGCACAACTTCAGAAAGCGAAGACGCCGGCACCATGGCCGTGATGACGAAGGTTACGAGCGCAGAAACGCTGAATGTAATCGCCCATGGGCGGTACTCACGATTGTAGAAGGCGACCGGGACGAATGGCTGCTTGTGATTGAGTATGCTGCCCTCGAACATTGTCGTTTCCCCTCGATAAGAGATCATACCCCAGTTGAACCCGAAACCAAATCAAGAGCCGCGGCGAGAAAGCACAAAGGGGTCAGCGGCCTTACGCACCGTTACCCCTGCCCTGCCTGGTGGCACCGGGGACCCTGCTTTGACATTGGCGCTCGAGGCCGCGCGGCCTGCGGCCGGCGCGGCCGGCTCTGACCACGACCCACGCTGTTGCCTCTCCGGTGCCCGGAGCCCGGTGCCCGGACCCCGGCCTCTTCAGTAATCGCTCGTCAGCCTCTCTGCTCCTCTGTGTTCACGTTCTTGCCACCCACGAACCACGACCCACGAACCACCGTCGTTGCCGGTCACCGGCCACGCCTCTCCGTCCCCGGCTACTTCGGCTCGGGGCCCTGGGTGACGCGGACGAGGCCGTCGGGGCGCATCCACTCGGCGAACGCGGCCTGGATCTGCGGCGCCGTGAGCGCCAGGTACTTGTGCGCCGCGAGGGTGGGCTCGTCCAGGGGCAGGTCGTGGGTGGAGCGGTCGATCAGCCCCTGGGCGATGCGGTCCACGCTCGATTCGGAGAGTGGAATCTCGCGCAGCACCAGCGCCTTGGCTTTCTGAAGCTCGACGGGCGTGACGGGCGCCGTGGCCATCGACTTCAGCTCTCGCACGACGATGGCTTGCGCCTTGCCCACGTTGGCCGGGTCGCAGCCGTAACGCACCACGTAGAGGGAGCGCTTCCGGCCCACGTCGAAGTTGGACGATACGTAGTAGACCAGCCCGCCCTTCTCGCGCAGGTCGCGGTAGAGGCGCGTGGCGTAGAAGGCGCCGCCCAGCACGTGGTTGCCGAGCTGGAGGGCGTAGTAGTCGGGGTTGGAACGGTCCAGGCCGAGGGTCTCGGCGAGGGTCACACTGTCCTGCACGCGGCTGCTGTCGGGCACCACCGTGGAGGCGGGCCGGTTGGCCGGCACCGCCGGCAGCACCGTCTCGGGCTTGGGTCCCTCGGCCTTCCATCCGCCGAAGCACCTCTCGACCGTGGCCTTGGCCTCTGCCGGCGTGACCTTGCCCATCACCACGATGGTCGTGAGATCGGGCCGGAAGACCTTGGCGTAGTAGGCCTTCACGTCAGCCAGCGTGAGCGCCGAGACGGTCTGAGGCGTGGCCTCGCGGAGGCTCGGGTCGTCCTTCGGATAGAGGGCGGCGTCGAGGGCGCGGCCGGCGAGGTAGAAGGGGCTCTGCAGGAGGCCCGCCA
>NCBR01000368.1 GCA_002279285.1 Acidobacteria bacterium 37-71-11 | reverse complement strand
GCCGTGGTACCGTTTTGCCATGCAACGGCTGCTCCTGGTGGACGGACACTCCAACCTGTACCGCGCCTTCTTCGCCATCCGCGGCGGCCTTGCCGCGCCCGACGGCACACCCACCAACGCGGCCTACGGCTTCCTCCGGATGCAGCACAAGATGCTGCGGGAGCTGGCCCCGAGCCACGTCGCGGTGGCGTTCGACGCCGGCGGCGAGACGTTCCGGACGCGCCTCGACGAGCGCTACAAGGCGCACCGGCCGCCGATGCCCGACGAACTCAGGGTCCAGGTGCCGATCACGCAGGAGGCCGTCTCGTTGCTGGGGCTCGCCGTGCTCGCCCACCCCGACGTCGAGGCCGACGACGTCATCGGCACGCTGGCCGTGCTGGCGGCCCGGGCGGGCTTCGAGGTGGTGATCGCCTCGAGCGACAAGGACCTGATGCAGCTCGTGGCCGACCCGCTGGTCACGATGTGGCACACGCGCCTGGAGCGGCTCCTCGACGAGCGCGGCGTCGAGGAGGTCTTCGGCGTGCCACCGGCTCGGGTGGGCGAGGTCCTGGCCCTGATGGGAGACGCCTCGGACAACATCCCGGGGTGCAAGGGGATCGGCGAGAAGACGGCGAAGGCGCTGATCGCCGCCTGGGGATCGGTCGACGCCGTCTACGCCCACCTCGACGAGGTGACGCCGCCGCGGGCGCGCAAGGCGCTCGCCGAGCACCGCGGCGACGTGGACCTGTCGCGCGAGCTGGTCCGCATCCGCACCGACCTCGCGCTGGCCACGGACCTCGCCGCCCTCGAGCGCAGGCCGGCGGACGTGCCGCGCCTGGCCGAGCTGTACCGCCGCCTCGGCTTCACCTCGCTGCTCGCCGAGACCGAGCCCCGCCCCGCCGCGCCGGCCGCGGCCTCGGTTGCGGCCCGCAGCGCCGGCCTGCTCGCCGAGACCGAGCCCCGCCCCGCCGCGCCGGCCGCGGCCTCGGTTGCGGCCCGCAGCGCCGGCCTCGGCGAGCTTGGCGCCCTGCTGGCACAGCCCGGGGCCGCGCTCGCGCACGCCGGCGGGCGGCTCGCGGTCGCAACGGCAACCGAGACCGTCATCGTCGAGGCCCCCGAGGCGGAGCTCGCCGCGGCGGCCGCGCCGGGCCTGGCCCGGGTGTGGTGTCACGACGCCAAGGTCCTGATTGCGGCGTTGCGCGACGCCGGGGTCGCCGAGCCGCCGGTGCCGAGGGACGCGATGCTCGCGGGTTACCTGCTCGCCCCCGGGGAGAGCGCCGACCTCGCCAGCATCTGCCGCCGGCTCGGCGTCGAGCCTCCCGCGATCGCCGGCCCGGAGGAAGAGGCGCGCGCGGTGGCCCGGCTCGCCCCCGTCCTCGAGCGCCGCTTGCGCGAGGAGCAGCTCGAAGGCGTCTTCGCCACCCTCGAGCTGCCGCTGGTGCCGGTGCTCGAGGGGATGGAGAGGCACGGCATCCGTCTCGATCCCGGCGCCCTCGCGGAACTCTCCCAGCGCCTCGGAGCGTCGCTCGCGGAGCTCGAGCGCGAGATCCACGCCGACGCCGGCGAGCCGTTCAACGTCAACTCGCCGCAGCAGCTCGCCGAGGTCCTGTTCGGCAGGCGCGGCTTGCCGGTGTTGCGGCGCACCGCGAAGACGAGAGTGCCCTCGACCGACGCCGATGTCCTCGCCGAGCTCGCCGCGCGCGGTCACCGGCTGCCGGCGCTGCTGCTCGAGTACCGCGAGCAGGCCAAGCTGAAGTCCACCTACGTCGATGCGCTCCCGAAGCAGGTCGGGCCGGACGGCCGTATCCACACCCGGTTCAACCAGGCCGTGGCGGCCACCGGCCGCCTCTCCTCGTCCGATCCGAACCTGCAGAACATCCCGGCGCGCACCGAGATGGGCCGGGAGGTGCGGCGGGCGTTCGTCGCCGAGCCCGGGCAGCTCCTGATCGCCGTCGACTACTCCCAGATCGAGCTGCGCATCCTCGCGCACCTCTCGGGCGACCCGACGCTCGCGGACGCGTTCGACCGCGGCGAGGACATCCACCGCGCCACCGCCGCTCTCGTCTTCGGGGTCGCCCCCGAGCTCGTCATCCCGGAGCAGCGGCGCGCCGCCAAGACGATCAACTTCGGCCTGATCTACGGCATGGGCGCCTACGCCCTGGCGCGCGAGCTCGGGGTGGGGAACGCCGAGGCGCAGCGCTTCATCGACGCCTACTTCGCGCGCCTGCCGCGGGTGCGCGCCTACCTCGACGCGACCAAGGAACAGGCCCGGACCACCGGCAAGGTGAGCACCATGTTCGGGCGCGTGCGCTGGATCGCGGGCCTCGACTCCAAGAACGCCCAGATCCGGGGGAACGCGGAACGCCAGGCGATCAACGCGCCGGTGCAGGGAACCGCGGCGGACCTGAGAGGTGATGGAGGGGGCCGCGACGCTCGCAGTGCCGCTCAAGGCCCAGGTCGGAATCGGGCCGTCGTGGGCTGCGGCGAAAGGGTAAGATGACGCGATGCGACGCCTGCTGCCGGTCGTGATCGTGCTGGTGAGCGCGAGCGCGCTCGCGCAGAAGCCGTGGGAGTTGCGGGTGGACCTCCCGGTGCCCGTGCCGGTCGAGCTCCCCGCCGTGCCGCCCATCAACCCGTTCGCGGCCCCGGTCGTGACGGCCCCAGCGCCGATCGCCACGCCGCTGCGGGCGAAGTTCCCCGACACCTTTAGCGTGCTCGCCTCGGTCTACATCGACGCCCAGGGCGCGTGCCGCCGGGTCGTGTTCACGCGGCTGCCGTGGCCCGGCCTGGCCGGCGTCTTGCGCCCGATCATCACCGCGACCGCCTTCACGCCCGCCCGCGCGTCCGGCGCCGCGGTTCCGGTCTGGCTACCGCTCGGCATCGACCTCAAGGGGCGGATCGACAAGGGACGGGTGACGCGCGTGCAGGGGACCGCGCCGGACCCGGCCGGGCCGCCCGCCGTGGAGCCGGTGCCGGGCCCCGAGTCGGACGCCCGCGACGCCGAGCTGCCAGCTACATCGGTGGAGCGCGTCGAGCAGCTCCCGAATCCGAAACGGTTCCGGGTGCGGATCGACGGCCACAC
>NCBR01000176.1 GCA_002279285.1 Acidobacteria bacterium 37-71-11 | reverse complement strand
CCGTCGAAGTACCTCCACTCCCCCGGCTCCATCAGCATGTGCGAGACGATGCCGACCGAGAGCGCCTCGAGCTCCTCCGTGAGCGCCTCGGGGCCGAGGAGCCCTTCCTGCACGAGGAACGCACCGAAACGGACCCCGTCCGGCTGCCGCAGCAGCGCGATCGCCATGCGACTCCCGTCGAGGACGCCGCGGTTGACCAGCCACTTCCCGAGCTTCTCGTCCTCGGCGTCGGACGCCACCGCCCGCGCCTGGCCGGTCTCGAACCAGATGTGGCGCGTCTCGCCCCCGCCGGCGATGTCCAGGCGTCCGACGGCCAGTCTGCGCACGACATCGCGAAGTAGCGGCGGTAGCCCGCCGGCGTCGAAACGCCCCTTCGGAATCAGCCCCTGGGTCATCTCAGCCGAGTCTAGCCGCTTTTCAGGACACGCTCAAGGCGCACTGCCCTCGACCCGGACAACGTGCGGCGGAAACCCCCGCGCGACGACCCCGGCCGGCAGGTGCGCCATCGCGTCGTCCGCCGCTTCCTTCGTCGGGAAATGGCCCCAGATCAGCCGATAGCACTGCCCGTCCCCACGCCCGAACGGGACGACGCGCAGGTTCGCCTTGTCCTGTTCCTGGCGGCGGTAGAGGCGCTCGAGCTCGGCCGGCTGACAGCCGCCGTCCACAGCCACGGCCCACGGCCCGCCGCCTCCGACCACCGCGGCGGTCTCCCACGGGCGGAAGTACAGCAGCAGCGCAGCGCCCACGACGAGCGCCAGGACGAGCGCCACCCGGGGCCAGATCCGGCGCCGCGGCGCGAGGCCGAACCGAGGCGCCTGCGTCGTGGACAGCGGCGTCTCGGCGACTTTCGACACGGCCTCGACGAGACCGGCGCCGGCGGCCGCGGCGAGCAGGCGCAGAGCCAGGTCCCTGCCGTGCGGCGACGGGTCCGAGATTTCCTGCGCGGTCCGCTGGTCGTTGACCTTGGCCAGGATCGCCATCCCCTCCTCGGTCAGCCCGAGCGCGCCTACCCGCTTGGGGAAGTCCGGGAGCCGGCGGAGGATCAACGCCGGATCGGGGAGGAACACGCCGACCAACTCCTCGCCGCCGGGGCCCAGCCCCAACTCCATCACGAGGTGCGGGTATGAGATCGTCAGGCCCTTGGGCTCGAACGGGAGAGCGCTGTCGAAGGTTGCCTCCGCGTCGGGCGCCATGAGGAACTCCCGCAGCCGCTCGGACACCGCCCGCTTGACGACGGCGTTCCCCTCGGCCTGCGAGACCTGGCCGGCCGCCACTGCCGCCGCCGCCTCGGTGAACCACTCGCCGCCGTCGGTGAGGCCGAACGCGGCGGCGAGGCGCTCGTGGTCGTCGCCCTCGACCGCCACGATCTGCAGCCCCGACACGTAGAGCACCAGCTCGCTGTCGGCCCAGCGCAGGCGCGCCGTACCCTTCCCTTTTCGCCCGACCCAAAGGGCCAGCTGGCCAGCCGCGGATGTGCGTCCCATACCCGCAACAGTAGCGAAACTCGGTCTGATCGTCAAAGGGTGGCGCCGTGCAGGCTCCGCCACAGCGCCGCCGCGGCCTTCGTCCCGACCGCGGCGGCCAGCGCCTCTGCCGTCGCGGCGCGGACGCCGTCGAGCGAGCCGAACTCCCGCAGCAGCCGGTGCGACCGCTGCGGCCCGATCCCCGGCACCGCCAGGAGCTGCGTCGCGAGCCTGCGGGCGCTGCGCCGCCTCCGGTGGCGGGTGACGGCGAAGCGGTGCGCCTCATCGCGGACCCGCTGCAGGAGCAGCCGCACCGGGTCGTGGGCCTCGAGCAGCAACGGCCGCGCCGCGCCGGGGAGCACGATCTCCTCGAGCCGCTTCGCGAGCCCAGCGGCGGGACGCTCGCACCCGACGGCGGCCAGCGCGCGCAGCGCCGCGTCGAGCTGCGTGCGGCCGCCGTCGATCAGGACCAGGTCGGGGAGCGCGGCCCCTTCCGCCAGGCGCCTGCGGTACCTGCGCTCCACGGCCTCCGCGATCGCGCCCGGGTCGTCGGCGCCGAGGCCCGCGCGCACGTTGAACGAGCGATACTCGCCCTTCTTGAGCTTGCCCCGCTCCCACACCACCAGCGAGGCGACCTGCGCCTCCCCCTGCAGGTGCGAGATGTCGAAGCACTCGATTCGCCCGACGGGGCCGGCAAGCCCGAGCGCCGCCGCAACCGCGGCGCCCACCCTCTCGGCCTCGCCCCGCGGGTGGCGGAACCGCAGCCGGAACGCCTCCCGCGCGTTCTCCCGCGCCAACTCGAGGACCCGGGCGCGCTGCCCGCGCTTCGGGACCGCCAGCCGGACCGGGGCGCCGCGGCGCTGCCGCAGAAACCCCGCGATCGCCTCGGCCCCCTCCGGCGCGGTCGGTACCTCCACGCGCTCCGGGACGGCCGGATTGGCCTCGTAGAACTGGCCGAGGAACGCCGCCAGGAACTCTGCGCCGGCGGGCCCGTCCAGCCCCTCCCAGTGAAACTCCCGCTTGTCCACGAGCTTGCCCTCGCGGTAGATGAGGACGACCGCCGACGCGTCCCGGCCGTCGCCCTCCACGCCAATCACATCCACCGAGCCAGAACCGGCGATTTCCACGTTCTGTGCTTGCGACAACTCGTCAAGCGCGCGCACGAGGTCGCGATAGCGGGCCGCCCGCTCGAACTCGTGCGCCTCGGCCGCGCGCCACATCTGCGTCTCGAGGCGTGGCCGCAGCTCCTGGTGTCGCCCTTCCAGCAGCAGTGTGACTTCCTCGACGGCGCGCGCGTACTCTTCGGAGGTCGTGAGGCCCGCCACGCACGGCCCCAGGCACGCCCCCATGCCGTGGTAGAGGCACGGCCGCGGCAGCGAGCCGTCGACCTCGATCGTGCAGGTCCGCACCTGGGTCCGGGTCCGGATCAGATCCATGACTCGCGCCGCCATCCCGTGCCCCAGATACGGCCCGAAGTAGCTGTGGCCGTCGTCGAGCACCCGCCGGGTGAGATACGCGCGCGGCCACGCTTCGCCCGTCGTCAGCTTGACGTACGCGTAGGTCTTGTCGTCGCGCAGCAGGACGTTGAAGCGGGGCCGGTGGCGCTTGATGAGGCGGTTCTCCAGGATGAGCGCCTCGACCTCGGTGCCGGTGACTACGAACTCGAGGCCCTTGGCGCGGGCGAGCATCCCGGCGAGGCGAGGCTCGAGACGGCGCGAGAAGTAGGAGAGCACGCGCCGGCGCAGGTGCTTGGCCTTGCCGACGTACAGGACCTTCCCCTTCGCGTCCTGGAACTGGTAGACGCCTGGTGCTTCGGG
The DNA here is from genome assembly GCA_002279285.1 of Acidobacteria bacterium 37-71-11. Classification (GTDB taxonomy): domain Bacteria; phylum Acidobacteriota; class Thermoanaerobaculia; order Thermoanaerobaculales; family Thermoanaerobaculaceae; genus RBG-13-68-16. The sequence continues at coordinate 2,135 of NCBR01000176.1, read as the reverse complement.
GGCACGCCGGGCCCGCTCCAGCAGGGGGTGCTCGTTCTCCATCGTCCTATTCAACCACGAACCGGCGCCGGACATGTCCCCCGGCGCCTTCGCCGCCGTCCGTCCGGCCGAGCGCGGCGCCGGCCGGTCAGTGGTGGACGAGCTTGACCACGGCGAGCGCCGCGACGGCGATCAGCAGCAGGATCTGTCCCGCCCAACCGATCCCGGCGACGAAACATCCCGGGGTTTCCTGAGTGATCCCGAACCCGATGAACTTTCCGATCATCTCGCCGCACCAGATCATGACGAGGAGGGCGATCTCGATCAGCATCAGGCGGACCACCAGGCCGCCGGAAACGAGCAGCGACAGCAGCAGCGTCAGAGCCGCCGCCGCCAGCGACAGCGGCTGGAAGCGGTCGAGGTTGCCCACGCCGCCATCATGCTCGACGGCGGGCCGGGGCGCAACGTCGCGGCCGGCGAGACCCGGCTCAGTGCGGCGCCGGAGCCGGCGGCTTGACGATGCCCAGACTGAACGCCATGAACGCGTCGATGTCGGCCGTCTGGGCGATGCGCTTGTCGGTCGGCATGTAGCCGTGACTCGTCTTCGTCTCGACGCGAATGAGCACCGGGTTGGCGCACCCCTGGGCGTGCTGCAGCGCGGCCGCGAACTGGTACGAGTGGCTCGGCACCACGCGGTCGTCGTGGTCGGCGGTCGTGATGATCGTCGGCGGGTAACACGTCCCCTTCTTCACGTTCGCCAGCGGCGAGTATGCGTCGAGCCAGCGGAACGCCTTCTCGTCGTTCGAGGTGCCGTACTCCGGCGCCCACAGCGCGCCACCCGAGAACTTCTGGTAGCGCAGCATGTCCATGACCCCCGCGCCCGCGTACGCCGCCCCGAACAACGCCGGGTTCTGCGTGATGGAGGCGCCGACGAGGAGGCCGCCGTTCGAGTACCCCATGATGCCGAGCCGCTTGGGCGACGTGTACTTTGCGCCGATCAGGTATTTCGCCGCCCAGGCGAAGTCGTCGAAGACGTTCTGCTTGTTTCCCAGCATCCCGGCCCGGTGCCAGGCCTCGCCGAACTCGCCGCCGCCGCGCAGGTTGGCGACGGCGTAGACGCCCCCGAGCTCCAACCACGCCGGCAGCCACGGGCTGAACGCCGGCGTGATCGTGATGTCGAAACCGCCGTAGGCGTACAGGAGCGTCGGGTTGCTCCCGTCGAGCTTCACGCCCTTCTTCGCCACGATGAACATCGGAATTCTGGTGCCGTCTTTGGACGGGTAGAACACCTGCTTCTCTTCGTACGGCGACGGGTCGAACGCCACGTCGGGCTTGAAGAACGTCCCGATCTTGGCGCTGGCGACGTCGTAGGTGTAGACGGACGCGGGGATCAGGAACGAGGTGAAGCCGTAGTAGACGACGTTCGAATCGTTGCGGGCGGAGAGCCCGGCGACCGAACCCAGCCCAGGCAGCGCGACCGCGCCCTGCGGCTTGCCGGTGGTGGAGTACAAGGCGAGCCGGCTCGTCGCCGCCACCTGGAGGTTCGCGAGGATCTTGCCGCCCGCCATCGCCGCGCCCCGGATCACCCCCTCGCCCTCCGGCACCACAACGCGCCAGTGCGCCGGATCGGTGTCCCCGAACGCGGCCGCGACGATCCGTCCCTTCGGCGCCCCCAGCGTCGTCCGAATGAACAGCGTCTTCTCGTCGTGACCGACGACCGCGTATGTCGCGTCGTTCTTCGTGTAGAGCGGCTTGACCGCTCCGCCGACCGCCGGCTCCAGGGGGTTGCCGAGATCGACGTAGAACAGCTCGTTCTCCGACGCGGTGCCGTTTTGGAGGTAGACGAAGAGATAGCGGCCGTCCTGGCTCACGCTGCCGTTGATGATCCACTCCGGGAGGTCGGGACGGGCGTAGACCAAGGTGTCCACGCTCTGGTCGGTCCCCAGGCGGTGGTAGTACAGCGTCTGATTGATGACCCGCTGGCTGACCGCTTTGCCCGCCGGCGCGGCCGGGTAGCGCGAGTAGAAGAAGCCCTTGCCGTCTTCGGTCCACGCGGCGCCGGAGAACTTCACCCACCGGATGATGTCCGGCAGATCCTTGCCCGTGGCGACGTCGCGGACGTGGATCGTCACCCAGTCCGAGCCGCCGCGCGACAG
>NCBR01000024.1 GCA_002279285.1 Acidobacteria bacterium 37-71-11 | reverse complement strand
GTTCCTCCCTGGTCGCGAACGCGGTGCCGTAGATGCGCTGCAGCATCTCGTTGCGCTCGTCGCCCTTGAAGTAGGCGCCCGAGGTCTCAATCAGCTTGAACGCGCCGATCTGGTCGGTGCGCTGCACGTGCGGCCCGCGGCACAGGTCGACGAACTCCCCGTGCTGGAACAGCGTGATCTCGTCGCCCTCGGGGATGTCCGCCAGGCGGACGAGCTTGATCTCTTCCTTGCGGCCCTTGAAGACCTCGGCGGCCTGCTCCCGGCTCACGACCCGGCGCTCGAACGGCCGGCCCTCCTTGACGATGCGGGCCATCTCGGCCTCGATCCTCTCGAGGTCCTCCTGAGTGAAGGCGTGGTCGATGCGGAAGTCGTACTGGAACTTCTCCGAGTGGTCCTGCCGGCCGGCGTCGATGATCGTGCCCGGGAACACCCGCTCGACCGCGTCGGCGAGCACGTGCTCGGCGGAGTGCCGGATCACGGCCGCCGCCTCGGGGTCCTTCGCCGTGAGCACGCGGAACTTCCCCGAGCGTCCGACCGGCGCCCGCAGGTCGACGAGCGTCCCGTCGAGCTGCCCCGCCACGGCGGCCTTGGCCAGGCGCTCCCCGATCGTCCGCGCCACCTCGAGCGGCGTCGCGGCCGCGGGGACCTCTCTCGAGCTCCCGTCCGGCAAGGTCAGTGTGATCGTCTCGGTGCTCATCGCCCTCTCCGCCCGACTCATCTCGTAGGGCGGGCGCCCTCGCCCGCTCCGCAACCCGTGGGGCGGGCGCCCTCGCCCGCCCACCTCAGGGGCAACAAAAAAAAGCCGTCCTCCAAATTGAGGACGGCAGCAGCGAGACACGCGAAAGCGTGGTAGGCGCGTGCGGGCTCGAACCGCAGACCTCATCCGTGTGAGGGATGCGCTCTACCAACTGAGCTACGCGCCTGTTCTCGCATGCGGAGCCTTGCTCGAATGGTAGGCGCGAGCGGACTCGAACCGCTGACCTCTACCGTGTCAAGGTAGCGCTCTAACCAAGCTGAGCTACGCGCCTGCTCCGCGGGCTGCCGGCGGGCGTCCCCCGGAGCACGCGCTCCGCAGGGCTCTTGTGGCCCGCCCTCGTCCCCAAATTCACTGCCAAAGAACACAAGCCCGGCTAGACCGGGACGGGTAATCTATCGCAACGGCAGCGGAGCGTCAAGCGCGCACGCCTCGGTGAGCGATGCGGGCCGCGACCGCCGGGCGAGCGAGGGCGCCCGCCCCACACGATCCTTGATGTGGGGCGCGGCCGCCAGGCGCGCGGTTGTTGCCGTTGGTTGTGATGCTCAAAGGGCAAGAGACCGCTCGCGCGGCGCGAGCCCGGCACCGAAACCACGCAGAGAAAGGCGCCCCGGTGGAGACCACCGGGGCGCCGAATGTCACGAGGTTCGAGTAGAAGTGAAGTTAGAAGCGGACGCCCACGGAAAGGCTGATCGTGCGCGGGGTCTGGTAGGCGGCGGGCGAGGTGGGCTTGCCGAAGTTCGGGCCCTTCTGCCAGTTGGCGCCCAGCCCCTTGCAGGTGGCCGTGGTCGCACCCTGCGGGCACTCGACCGGTTTGGTGGTGAACGGGTTGAATGAAGCGAGGCGCGACGAGAAGTTCGTGTAATCGTACACAGTGGTGTTGGGACTCGTCACGCCGTGCTCGTTGAACACGTTGGTGACCGCCGGGATGACGAAGAGCTCGATGTCCTTGCCCAGGGCCGGGAACTTGAAGGAGTAGTTGACCGAGATGTCGGTCCTGGTGATGGCGTCGGTGAGGAAGGCATCGCGAGGCGTGAAGTAGTAGCTCACCGAAGACGGCCGGTTGGTGTAGCCCGGGTTGGTGACGTACAGGTAGCTGCGGACCGCGCCTGCCGCACCGTACGGCGTCCCCGAGAAGTAGCTCTGCATCAAGCTCATGCTCAGGCTGTTGTGCTTGCTGTTCAGGGCTTGCCAGACCACCCAGACGCGCCCGCGGTGGCGCTGGTCGGTTCCCAGGTTACCACTCGGGTTGCTCCACGCCACGTTCTGGTACTCGGGGTAGTAGGTCGGCGTGCCGGTGGTCGTAACGGGGCCCGAGCCCGACGTCTCGCCGTTAAAGTTGCCATACGTATGCGACCAGGTGTAGTTGCCGCCCAGCGTCCAGCTGTCCCGCACCTGGAAGTTGGCCTCCAGGTCGACGCCGTCGTAGGTCCTCTTGAGGAAGCTGCTGTTCTCGATCAGGCCGAGGTCCTGCTTGCCCCAGTCCTGACCGAGCGCGACCACGTTCACCTGCCCGGTGCCCATGTCGACGCGGGTCGTGTAGGCGTTCTTGAAGTTGCGGTGCACGTAGTCGAGGCGGACGAGCCCGGTGTTGCCGAGCCGCCTGGTAACGCCGGCTGCGATTTCCTCGGCGTACGGCGAGTTCAGCGAGCCCCGAATGATCCGGTTGTACCCCGGGATCGCGAAGCCGTAGTCGGGGAACGAGCTGGTGCCGCCGACGCTGTCAAACCAGTTGAAGACACCGCGCAGGACGTCCTGCGGGCTCATGCAGTTGGTGCCCGACACCGGGTCGCAGTTGGTGTTGAACTCGGGACCGTAGTACCCCCACAGGAACGTGGCCGGAGACTGCGGGCTCTGGTCGGCGACGTTGCCGGTGTTGGCGATGGTCATCACGTACCGGGAGAAGCTGGCGTTGAAGACCATGTTGCCGTCGCCCTTGGGGTCGAACGTCACGCCGAGGCGCGGGCTGATGCTGCTGTCCTTGGCGACGGTAATGCCGATCGAGGTCTTGCCGTCGTTCTTGTCGTAGCGCGCGCCGATGTTGAAGCCCCAGTTGTTGTTCAACCGCCACTTGTCGTTGATGAAGATGCCGGTCTGCTTGAAATCGCTGCCGGTGCCGATGGCCAGGATCGGGTACCAGTCGATGTCTGCGCTGCCGTCACCGTAAACCACCGGGTACCAATTCTTGCCACCGAAAACGAACGTGGTGGCGGAGAACCAGTAGTCGCTCGGCGACTGGTGGTTGACCGAGAAGTGTGTGTCGGAGTACTGGTCGTAGCCGAAAACGATGTCGTGCGAACCCGCTCCCGGCGTCGAGAGGAACCACGACCCCTTGGCAAAGTAGTCCTTGTTGTCGCGATCCTCGGGCTCGCAGCCGCCGCAGAAGATCGCCGCGTTACCCACGTACCCCTGGGTATTGGAGTAGACCGTGGTGCCCTTGATGAGGTCACCCTTCCAATGCCCGCCCGAGTTCTGGAACTGCAACGTGCGCGCCGAATATTGCCCCTCGACGAAGAAGTTGTCGGTGAGCACGCCCGTGTAGTTGGCCGCCTTCAGAGTCTCGGGGATCTGGCGGTTGTAGACGCTGTCGCCCGCGTCGACGATCGGGAGCGACGGGAAGAAGTAGTTGCTCCACTCCCGCTTGCGATCGATGTAGGACCCGACGAAACGGTGCTCCGGCGTCAACGCGAAGGTCAGCTTACCCTCGTACCGCTTGTCGCTATAGCCGGTGGGAAACACGATATCGGTGCTCTGCGTCTGGCCCGTTCCCGTGGTCTTGCGGTCCCGGCCCGCCAGGAAGTACCACAGCCGGTCTTTCCACACGTACCCGCCGAGCGTCGCCTCGTACGTGCTGTTGATCTTGTCCGAGCGGGAGTACGGCACGGTCATTGGGGTGGGGGCAGTCCACTTGTCGCTGTCGAAGGTGTCACGGAAGGAGCCGTGCACCTCGTTGCCGCCGGACTTCGTGAGGGTGTTGACCACACCACCGGAGAAACGGCCGTACTCGGCCGAGATCCCGGACGTTGTGGTGGTCGTCTCCTGGATCGCGTCCTCGATGAACAGGTCGGTCGGCTGCCCGCGGAGGTTCTCGTTCACCACCACGCCGTTGACCAGGTAGAGGCTCTCGTACGACTGGGCGCCGGAGATGGTGAGCGCGCCACCGGGACCGGTGGTGGACACGCCCGCCGTTAGTGCGACCGCAGCCTGCAGGTTACGGGCGACCGGCAGCTTGTTCTGCAGTGAAGCGTCCAGGGTGGTCGATGCGGACACAGCGGATGAGATGGTCTCGTACGAGCCGGCGACCGTCACCTGTTCGACGATCTTCGACTGCGGCATGGTCGCATCGAGCCTGGCCGTCTGGGCGGCGTTGATCTTGACGCTCGTCTCCAGGGTCTGGAACCCCTGCAACTCGAACACGGCCTTGTAGTCGCCCGGCGGCAGGAACGTCAGGATGTAGTCGCCGTTGGCGTTGGTGACCGACGAGCGCGCCCCTTGCAGGTTCGGGGACGTCAACGTGACGGCCACGCCGGGGAGCGGATCCTTGCCGTCGGACACGTGGCCCGACAGCGTCCCGGTCGGCATCTGCGCGAGCGCGGGCAGCGCCACGGCAAATAACATTGCAGCTACGAGCACGAATCTAGTGAACTTCATTTCAACGACCTCCTTCGGTATGTGATTTGCTGCACGCTTCGGAACGGCAATCCTCAGCACCCGAAATACAACAGCCTCCTTCATCGTTGCGAGCATTCCAGATACCCCGGCCACACCTCCTTCCGCGTATCGATCAGTTCCAGCTTCGTTCCATAGGTAAGTGCGTCTTACACACTGAGGCTCCCAAGACCACCGGTAACCACGTACACAGGTTCTTCTTATAAATAATCTCAATTTCTGACCGCAGTCTATCATTGCGGCAGTACCGCGTCCATACTTCTGTCACTCTAGCAAGAGAGTCAAGTCGAGACAAGGGCGAGCAGTTTGTATATTTTTGTATAGTTTAGTGCTGAGACGACGCCGTGAGAAACCCTCGCAGAACCTTGCCGACGGCGGCCGGCTGTTCCAGCGGCACCAGGTGGCCGCTCTCCGGTATCACCACCACCTGCGCTCCGGCAACGGCATTCGCAAGAATCTCGGTACTTGAGACGAAGTCGGGGATCTCGCGCGCGCCGCGCACCACTAGCGTCGGCACCGCAATCTCGGCGAGCCGCTCCGTGAGCTTCCACGTTCGGTCCGGCGCGTCGCGCACGGTCGCCAGGTACTCGCCCGCCGGGAACGTTTGCAACATCGCCTCGAGGCGTTCGCGGGCCCCGGGCCGCGCGGCGGCGCTCGCGATCAGGGGGTGCGACAGCCAGAGTTCGCCCATCACGGCCCGCGGGCCCTCCGACCGGATCGCCCTCGCGAGCACCTTGAACGACGCGAGCAGCTCGTCCGAGAGCGGCGCGTCGGGCACGAGCGGGCCGATCAGCGCCAGCGTCCGCACCAGCTCGGGGCGGCGCACCGCCAGCTCGAGCGCGATCCCGCCGCCCTTGGAGAGCCCCACGACGTGGGCCGGCCCGCCCGCGACGCGGACGATCACCTCGGCGAGGTCGGCCGCGTGATCGCCCCAGCGGTACCCCGACGGCGGCGAGGCGCTGCGGCCGTGGCCACGCTGGTCGTAGCGGATCGCCCGCAGGCCGGCCGCGATCAGCGCCGGGACGATCTCGTCCCACACGCGCAGGTCGAGGCTGTGGCCGTGGAGGAGCACGACCGGTTCGCCCTCGCCCTCGACGACGACGTGCAACGCCACCCCGTCACGATCGATGATCACCGCGCCGTCCTGAAGGTGAAGCTGACCGGCGCGGTCAAATCGTGGCCGGCCAGGTCTTCGACCGCGTCCTTGGCGAGCGTGACGTGGAACGTGTCGCCGGGCGCGAGGTCGACGGCCGGCTGCCACACCACCCACCAGTTTTCGGCGTCATAGCTCACCTGGCCGGGGACGAGACCGCTCGCCTCTCCGAGCACGGTGACGCCGTCCGCGTTCAGCGAGGTGGGGCGCAACGGCTCCGTCAGCGAAAAGACCAGCCGCGGCCGGCGCGCCGCGACCACCGCGCCCGCCGCCGGGAAGTGCGATGTCACGGCCGGCGGCAGCGAGCGTTCGGGGTTCTCCCAGCCGGAGCTGGCCGCGAGGTTGATGGAGACGTAGAAGACGGCGTCGAGCAGCTCGGGCGGCGGCGGCGGCGGGAGCGGCAAGCCGTGATCGCGGCTCTCCTTCGTGAGGATGACCGCGATCGCGACGACGGTCACGACACCGAGCACGACCAGCCCGGTCGAGACGTGGTCCAGCACGGCGCGGACGTCGGTGACGGCGCCTTCCCTGACCGCGACCGTGGTGCTCTTGTCCGACAGCCGCACCACGTTGCCGGATGCGTCCAGGCGCGCCGGGAACCGCACACGGTACTCGCCCGGAGGCAGCCCGGCGACCGTCCACGCCGGGTTCAGCGAGCGGAACACGGGGACCCAGCCGCGGCCCGACTGGCGATCGACCTCGCCCAGGATCCCGTCGGGACCGGGGCGCCCGGCGCGGCGGGCGCTGTCGTCGGGGAACACCTGCACCGAGACGCCGCCCCCGGGGCCCTGGAGCGGCCGCGTGCCGGTGGCCTCAACCGACATGCAGCCCGAGAGGGTCAGCGTGAGCTGTCCGACGACGAGGAGCGCGGCGAGGGCGCGTCGTGGCATGCCGGAGTGTCGCACTCGCCAGCCCCGCCCGCAAGACACAAACCAGGCGCCGGGCACCGAAAGGCCTGTCCGCCGTCAGTGGGCAGTCGCCCGCCCGGCCGCGCCGCCGAGCGCGGGACCCCCCGCCAGGATTGTGGTCCGCCATCGGCGGCGCCCCTCAGGAGGAGGGTTCGCCTTCGGGGGTGAACCGGTATCCGACTCCGCGCACCGAATGAATGTATTTCGGCCGCCGAGCGTCGGCCTCGAAGTACCTCCGCAGGCGCACGATGAAGTTGTCGATGGTGCGCGAGGAAGAGCCGTACTTGTAGCCCCACACGCGCTCGAGGATGAGCTCGCGCGCGACCACCTGCCCCTGGCGTTCGACCAGGAGCTTCATCAGCATGCACTCCTTCTCGGTCAGCTCGACCTCGCCGCGCGGCCCCTTGGCTTTGAAGGTGCGGAAGTTGACCTCGTTGTCGCCGAATTTGAAGATCCCGCGCTCGGCAACCGGGGTCTGGTACCACTCCTGCCGCCGCAGGATGCCGCGGATGCGCAGCACCACCTCCTCGAGCAGGAACGGCTTGGTCATGTAGTCGTCGCCGCCGTGCCGCAGGCCGGTGAGACGATCGGCGTCGGCGCTGCGCGCGGTCAGGAAGAGGACCGGGACCCGGTTGCCCGCCTCGCGCAGCCGCTGGCAGACGTCGAGCCCCGAGATGCCGGGGAGCATCACATCGAGCACCACCAGGTCGGAATCCTCGGCGGCGAGACGCTCGAGCGCAGCCTCCCCGTCGCCCACGACCGTGGTCTCGTACCCTTCGAACTTGAGGTTGTGCGCCAACGCCTCGGCAATATGCCGCTCATCCTCGACGATCAAAACGCGACTGGCCATCGCTCACCTCGTTCCGTTCCCGTTACTGTACTCGGAAAGTTCTTCCTCGGGTAGAGCCTCGGCGCCGGGCAGCGCCAGGCGGAGCGTCGAGCCCCGCCCCGGGCCGGGACTCGACGCCGTGAGCTTGCCGCCGTGCGCCTCGACGATCTCGTGCGCAACGTAAAGCCCGATGCCGGTACCGGGAGTCCGCCGGGTCACCTCGTCGTTGGCCCGGTAGAACGGCTTGAAGATGGACTCCAGCTCGTAGGCGGCGATCCCGACGCCGTTGTCTCCCACCTCCAGCACGGCCTCGCCGCGCTCGAGGCCGAGGCGGACGCGGACGCGAGGCTCTTCGCGCCGGGCGTACTTGAGGGCGTTCTCGATCAGGTTGGAGATCACGATCGCTATCGCCTCGGCGTCAAAGGTCGCCTGAACACCGGGGAGGATGTCGGCTTCGAGGACGATGCCGCGGGCCGCGACCCGCCGCTCGGCGACGATTACCTCCTCTTCGACGAGCTGCGAGAAATCGCCCAGGCTCATGCGCAGGCGGTGCGCGCCTCCGGTGTACCGGGTCACCTCCAGCACCTTCTCCACCAGGTCGGCCAGGCGTTCCGAATCCGCCAGCGCGTTGCCGAGAAAGCGCGTCCGCCCCTCGTCGTCCACCCGCCCCGAGAGCACCGTCTCGAGGGCGAGGCGGATCCCCGCGATCGGAGTCTTGAGCTCGTGCGTGACCGCCGAGACGAAGTTCTCGTGCTGGCGCTCGTACGCGCCTTCGCGGCGCATGACGCGCCAGAGCAGGACCACCGCGATGACGATCGCCGCGAGGAACGCGGCGCCCTCGGCCAGGACAGCTACGACGCGCCGTCGGTACCGGTGCACCAACTCCTGCCAGTGATGGAAGTCAGGCGTCACGACGAGGCGGTCGAGCGGCGCGGCGAGCTGGGCGCTCGGACGCCCTTCCTCCACGTTGCCGCGCTCGACGATCTGCAGGCCGGGGTCCGACGCCGCGAGCCACCGGTACGCCGCCTGCGGGTCGAGGAACGCGAGCGCCACCCGCCCCCGGCCGAGCGAACGGCCTACGGCGAGCCGGCCTCCCTGCTCGACCCAACCGATCGTCGCCCCAGGATCGAGCGGCCGGGCGCCCGCGCCGCGGGGAAGTTCCGCTTCCTCCACGACCCGAACCTCCGCGAACGGCGGCGTCGGCGAGGGGATCACCCCGGGGGGCAGCTCGGCGATCGCGCGTTCGGCATCGAGCACGTGGACCGCCAAGCGCTCGGCCGCGAGGCTGGTCTGTGACACGACCAGCTCCCGCTCGAGGTCGAGACGCTCGCGGTTGTCGCGCAGCGAGTAGACGACCCACCAGGTGAACTGGGCGTTGAGGATCAGCGCCACAATGACAAAGGCCACCATGTGGCCGAGGCCGAGACGGAGTCCACCGCGCACCCAGGCAGTATAGTCACACGCTCGCGATTTGCGATTCGAAGTCGGCAAATGCCGCCCAGGCACGTGGCGCCGTCCTCGGCCGCGGTGGGCGGGCGACGCCCGCCCCGCGCCTCATGCCTCATTCCTCCGGGAATTGACAGCGGAGCGGCCAGCCACGAGAATCAAGGCCCTATGAGCACGAATCGCCCGTTGCTGGTGCGGGGCGGGACCGTCGTTCCGATGACCTCCCCCGGCGCCACGTTCGCTGCCGACGTGCTGATCCGCGACGGCCGCATCGCCGCCGTGGGCCAGGGGCTGCCGACAGACGGTGCGGATCTGCTCGACGCCACCGACGCCCTCGTGCTGCCGGGTTTCGTCCAGGCTCACGTCCACGTGGTGCAGAGCCTGGCGCGCCACCGGGCGGAGGGCCTGCCGCTGCTGGCCTGGCTCGCCGAACGGATCTGGCCGTACGAGGCCGCCCTCGAACCGCACGAAGTCGCCGCGGCGGCGCGCCTCGGGGTCGCGGAGCTGCTGGCCGGAGGGACGACGGCCGCGCTCGACATGGGCACGACGCACGGGCAGGATGCGGTGTTCCTCGCCGCCAGCGAGCTCGGCATCCGTCTGACCTCCGGCAAGTGCCACATGGACACGGGCGAGCGCGTCCCGACCCGTCTGCTCGAGGACCCCGACGCCTCGCTGTCCGAGGCCGAGACGCTGGGCGCGCGCTGGCACGGCGCCTGCGGCGGCCGTCTGCGCTACGCTGTCGCGCCGCGCTTCGTGCTCTCGTGCTCCGACGAGTTGCTGCAGGGCGCCGCCGCGCTGGCCCGCCGCCACGGCTACCTGCTCCACACGCACGCGAGCGAGAATCCGGACGAAACTCGCGTCGTGCGCGAGGCGACCGGCGTCGGCAACGTCGCCGCCCTCGCGCGGTTCGACATCGCCGGTCCCGACACGGTGCTCGCCCACTGCGTGCACCTCGACGAGAGTGAGTTCGGGCTCCTCGCGCGTCAGCGCACCGGCGTCGCCCACTGCCCGGGCGCCAACCTCAAACTCGCGTCCGGAATCGCCGACCTCCCGCGGATGCTTGCGGACGGGGTGCGGGTCGGCCTCGGCGCCGACGGCCCGCCGTGCAACAACCGGCTGTCGGTGTTTCACGAGATGGCGCTCGCCGGGACCCTCCACAACCTCGCCCGCGGCGCGGGGGCGGTGGACCCGTGGAGCGTGCTCGAAATGGCGACCTGGCGCGGCGCCGAGCTGCTCGGCCTCGACCAGGTCGGACGCCTGTTGCCGGAATGGAAGGCGGACCTCGTCGTTCTGGGTTGTGCAGCGTGGGCGATGGAGCCGGCCGGCGACCCCGCCGCCATGGTCGTATACGGGGGAGGCGTCGAGGCGGTGCGGCACGTCGTCGTGGATGGCAGGACCGTGGTCGTGGACGGGGCGTTGACGACCGCCGACGGGATGGCAATCCGCCGCGAGGCGCGCGCGGCCGCGACAACCCTGACCCGCCGGCTGGGGTGGTCGTGATGCTCAAGGGCAAGCCACGCTTCGAGAGCCTCGACCATTACCTCGCCAACCGCGACTACGGCCTTGCGCTCGAAGCGATCGCCCAGGAGATCAAACGCCGCCCTGAGAACTTCAACCTCTTGCTGCGGCAGGCCGAGATCCTGGGGCTCGCGGGGGACCGCGACAAGGCGATCGAGGTATACCGCGGGCTGGCCCGGCACTTCGCCGAGCAGGGCTTCTACGCCCGCGCCATCGCGGTCATCAACAAGGTCGTCCGGCTCGACCCCGGCCGCCAGGAGGTCACCAGGGAACTGGCGCGCTTCATCGCCGCACAGCAGGCAACCGAGCACGACCAGCGGGCCAGGCTCGATCGCGCGACGGCGCCGGCAGCTCCGGACCAGGCCGCTTCGCCGGGAGCCGACGCGATGGCGAGGCAGGCGGAGAAGGAGCGCGCGGCGTCGCGCTTCTTCGCGGAGTTTCCGCCGGCGGCGCTCGAACGGCTGATCTCCACGACCGCCGTGCGCTCGTTCGCCGCGGGCGAGAAGATCGTGCGCGAGGGCGACCGCGGGGCTTCGTGGTTCCTGATCGAGGAGGGCGAGGTGGAGGTCCAGACCACCGATCCCTCCGGCCGGCATCTGCTGCTCGCCCAACTCGGCCCCGGCGAGTTCTTCGGCGAGGTGGCGGTGCTCACGGGCAAGCCGCGGACCGCGACGATCGTGGCCCGGAACGGGGTCACGACGATCGAGATCTCGCGCCAGGACCTGGACCAGATCGCCGCCGCCCACCCCGAGGTGCGCTCGGTGTTGCAGCGGTTCTACGAGAAGCGGGCGCAGGCGACGGTGGAAGCGATGCTCGCCCGCATACGAGGCGGCCGTGCCTGAAGCGCCCTGTCCGATCGTCCGCCGTTTCCTCGCCCTCGCCCGCCGGGCCGGCGAGGCGCCCGCCCTGATCGGTCCGGACGGCGAGGTGATCGCCACCCGCGCGGCGCTCGCCGCCGGGATCGAGGCCCAGCGCGCCGCGTACGCCGGCTACATCCGGCCGGGCGCCACGGTCGTGCTGTCGTTGCCGAACGGGATCGGGCTCGTGCGCGCATTCGCCGCGCTGCGGCTGCTGCCGGCCCGGGTGGCGCTGGTGGATGCGGCCGCTCCCGCCGACGAGATCGAGCGCTCGGCCGAGGCCGTTGGCGCGGGGTGGATCGTGGCCGCGCCCGAGCGGCTGGCCGGGGAAAGGATCGCCCTGACCGAGCAGGCCGGCGCCGTCGCCGCACGGGTCGACGTCGCGCCGGTGGCGATGCCGGAGTTCACCGCCCTGCTCAAGTTGACCTCGGGCTCGACCGGCTTCCCACGAGCCGTGGCGGTGGGCACCCGGCAGCTCGCCGCCGACACGGCCCAGATCATGCGCACCATGGGGTTCGGTCCCGGCGACGTGACCGCCGCGGCGATCCCGCTCACCCACTCGTACGGAATCGGAAACTGCCTGATCCCACTCCTGTTCGGCGGCACGCCGCTCGCGTTCCCGACGTGTGCGCTCCCGGCGGCACTCGCCCACACGCTGGCGGCGGCCCGGGTGGCGCACTTCCCGGCGGTGCCGGCAATGGTCAGGGCGCTGGCCACGCTCGGCGACCTCCCCGACCTGCCCGACCTCCGCGTCTGCCTGGCGGCCGGAGCCCCGCTCGCGCCGCGCGATGCCGCGGCGTTCCACGCCGCCACCGGCCATAAGGTCCACGTCTTCTACGGCTGCTCGGAGTGCGGCGGCATCACGTACGAGCGGGGCGATGCTCCGGCGCACGAGCCGGGCGCCGTGGGATCCGCCATGGACGGCGTACGGGTGCAGGTGGTGGATGAGGAGCTCCGGCCCCTCCCAGCCGGCGCCGAAGGCCGGGTGCTGGTGCTCTCGCGCGCCGTGGGCCTGGCCGAACTGCCACCCGCCGAGGACACCGGCTTCCTCGGCCCGGGGCGGTTCCTCGCCGGGGACCTCGGCGTTGTCGACGACGACGGCCTACTCACCCTCACCGGCAGGGTCGGGGAGTACCTCAACGTCGCCGGCAAGAAGGTACACCCGGAGGAGGTCCGCCGGGTGCTCGAGGAGATCCCCGGGATCGAGAGTGCCGTGATCGCAGGCCTCCCGGACCCGCACCGCGGCCAGCTCGTCGCCGCGGTGGTTGTCGCCGAGCGCGGCGCCACCCTCACCGTCCACGCCGTGCTCGCCGGCTGCCGGGCGCGCCTCGCGCCGCACAAGGTCCCGCGCCGCATCGTGATCGTGGATGAACTTCCCACCTCCGATCGCGGCAAGGTGCGCAAGGAGGCCGTGATGCGGCTGCTCACGGGTTCGGGGCGGTCCCAGACCGCCGGCTAGGCGCCCGCTGGAAGGTGCTGTAACCGCTTTCGTTCGCGGTGCTATCCTGACAGCGTGGATTCCAGATCGGGCACCGGCGCCGCGTCGCTCCGCGCCTTGTTGGTCGAAACCGGCGAGTACTTGTGCGCGCTCCCGATCAACCGGGTCCGGCAGGTGGTCAGGGCGTTGTCGGTCCACCCCCTCCCGGGGGCGTCCCCCGAACTCCTCGGCCTCGCCGAGTTCACGGGCGAACCGATTCCGGTCCTCGACCTCGCCCGTCTCGTCGGTGCGCCGACGGGCGCCCGGCCCGCGAACCCGGTGACTGTCGTCGTCTGGGCCGGCCCGCCCGACGCCCGCGAGCTGGTCGGCCTTGCCGCCGACGCCGCGCTCGAGATCGTCGAGATCGCCCCGGCCGATGTCGCCGCCGCCGGGCCCGGTCTCATCGGCGGCGAAGTGGCGCTCGGCGGCCGCCCAACCTGTCTTCTGAACCTCGAAGCGCTGGGGAGCTCGTGAGCATGCAGTTGCTCGTGGTGCTGACCCGGGGCGGGGGGCGCTGGGGGCTGGCGCGCGACGCCGTGCGGGAGGTCGTGCGACAGGCCGACGGCCTCGCCGTTGCGACCGAGGAAGGCCTGGTGCGCGCCGACGCCGTGCTCGACGTGGCGGCACACCTCAACGTCCGGCCACCGGGCGCTGTCGTCGCCCGTTTCTGGCCGGGCCACTGCCTCGGCGTGGCGATTCACGACGGCGCCCCGGTGGTGGTGGTGAGCCCCGCCGCGCTACCGCCCGTACTGCAAGCGGAATAGGGAGGAGAGTCTTCATGGCACGAGCTAGCGACACACTGCCCAAGAGCCCGATCGTCGGGCTGCTCCTGATGGTTGCCTTCGGGGTGATCGCGACGACCGGCCTGGCGATCGGGATGGCCCACGGCACCCCGAGCTGGGTCGCGTACCTGGTGCTGCCGATCGGCGCGGCGCTGTTGGTGCTTTACGTGGTGTTCGCCTTTCTCCCCCACGTCGGGCAGGTGCGCACACTCGGCGAGATGGCGGCGGCCGCGACAACCCTCGAGCAGCAACTCGGGCAAGCCACCTCCGACCTCCAGGCCGGCGACCTGGTTGCAACCCTCGCGCACGCGCAGGAGCTGCCCCCGCGCCTCGCAACGCCGCTTGCGAACGCCGCCCGTGCGCTCGGCGCCCTGGTGCAGCAGATCCAGAACAGCTCGATCGAGGTGGCCGCCTCCGGGAGCACCGTCAACGCGACCGCGTCGGAGCTCGCGTCGGGTTCCTCGCAGCAGGCGGCGGGCGTGGTCGAGATCACCGCGACCATGGAGGAGCTGGCCCGCACGGCGGCTCAGATCGCAGCCAACGCCGCATCGCAGGCCGAGCTGGCCGCCCAGTCGGAGCAGAGCGGGGACACCGGCGCCGCCGCGGTCGAGGAGGCCCTCCACGGCGTCGAAGAGGTGCAGAAGCGGATCAACGGGATTGCGGACCGGGCCGACACCCTCGGCGCCCGCTCCAAGGAGATCTACCGGGTGCTCGAGCTCATCACCGAAATCGCCCAGGAGACCCACCTACTCTCCCTCAACGCCACGATCGAGGCGGCGGCCGCCGGCGAGCACGGGCGACGCTTCTCGGTCGTCGCCGACGAGGTGCGCCACCTGGCGCAGCGCTCGCAGGAGTCGGTGGCGTCGGTGCGCTCGCTGCTGGACGAGTTCGCGGGCTCGATCCGCGCCACCGTGGTGGCGACCGAGGAGGGGAGCAAGGAGGCCGCGCTCGTCCTCGAGCGGGCCCGCTCCGCCGCCGCCGCCATCGCCGAACTCCGCGGCGCTCTGACCCACACGGCCAGGGCGGCACGCGAGATCTCGCTGGCCACCCAGCAGCAGCGCACCGCCTCCGACCAGGTCGTCCTCACCCTCAAGGAGGTCAGCCAGGTCATCCAGCGCATGGCGCAGGGGCTCAAGCACTTCTCGGTCACCTCCGAGCGGCTGCACCAGCTCGCGCTCTCGATCCAGCTCCTCACGCAGTCGTTCCGCCTCGACTCGCCGCGCTCGCTCAAGAACCTCGGGGAGCGCTGCGCCGGCGAGGTGGGGCTGCGGTCCGGACACTGGGAGTCGCTCGGGCCGCAGATGGAGGAGGTGGTGCGCCAGAGCCCGTTCGTCGAGCTCGCGTTCGTCGCCGACATGAACGGCAACATCGTGGCGTCGTCCGCCAACCCCGAGTGGGTCGCCGAGGGCACCGACACCTCCGCCGTCACCGCCGGCCTCAACGCCAAGGAGCGCCCGTGGTTCCAGGCGGTGGTGCGCGACGGACGCACCGTGATCACCCCACTCTACGAGTCGCTGCTCACCGGCCAGCGTTGCTTCACCGTGGCCTCTCCGGCGCGCGACGCGCGCGGCGTGTTGATCGGGGTCATGGGGATCGACGTCAACGCCCGCAGCTGGACGAAGATCTGATGCGGAGGGTGGGTGGAACCTGAGTTTGCCGACCTGATCCCGCTCTTCGTCGGGGAGGTCCGCGGCCGTCTCGAACGCCTCGCCGAGTTGGCGGGAAGGGCGAAAGAAGACGCGGGTGCGGCCGCCGAAGCGCGCCGCGAGCTGCACACCCTCAAGGGCGCCGGGCGGATGCTGCGTTTGGTTCCCTTCGCCGAGCTTTGCCACGCGGCAGAGGGGATTCTCCAGGGTACGCGCCGGGACGCCGCTGCGCTCCTGACTCGCGTCACGGACGCTCTGGCCGCGATGGTGGACACCGTCGCGCTGGGCGGCGACCCGGAGGCGGACCCGGCGCTGTTGGCGGCGCTGGCGGGAGGCCCGCCCGCAGCCGCGTCGGCCCCGGCAACCACGCCCACCCCCGCGCCGCCGCACGCACCCACCGTCGCCCCCGCCAGCGGGGAGGTCCGCATCGAGGCGGCCAGGGTCGAGGCCCTCGCCGAGGGCGCCACGCGGCTGCGCATCCTGGCGCGCGGCTCCGGCCGCATCGTCACGCGCCTGCACGAGCTCACCCGCCTGGCCGACGCCTCGCTGCGCGAGGCACAGCCGCAACAGGCGCTGGCGGCGCTGGCAGCCGCGCTGCGTGGGGTCGAGGCCGAGGCCGACGCCACCCAGACGCGCCTGCAACGCGCCGCCGAGCAACAGCAGGAGGCGCTCCTCGCGCTCCAGGTGCAGCCGCTGCAAGGGCTGCTGATCGCGCTCGCCCGCCACGCGCGCGAACTGGCGCGCACCCTCGGCCGCGAGGTCGAGGTCGAACTCTCCGGCGGCGAGACGCGTCTCGACCGACGCATCACCAGGGACCTCGAGGAAGCGCTGGTCCACATCGTGCGCAACGCCGTGGACCACGGCATCGAGACGCCGGAAGCCCGCGCCGCT
>NCBR01000367.1 GCA_002279285.1 Acidobacteria bacterium 37-71-11 | reverse complement strand
ACGCGGGACCCCCCGGCAGGAGAGCTCCGCGCGCCGGGATTCACTCCCGGTGCGCGGGGGGGGCACGGGGGGTCGAGAGCGTCCGGGTGGGGGGTGGAGCGGACGCGGGACCCCCCGGCAGGATGGTTTCACCCTTATCGAGCTGATCGTAGTGGTCGCGATCATCGGCATCCTCGCCGCGATTGCGGTGCCCGCGATGCGGACGGCGCCGGAGCGGGCGCGCGAGTCCGCGCTCAAGGAGGACCTGTTCACGATGCGCTCCTGCCTGGACCAGTTCCACGCCGACCGCGGCCGGTACCCGACCTCGCTCGACGAGATCGTGAGCCTGGGCTACCTCCGGAGCGTGCCGGTGGACCCCCTCACCAAGTCGAAGGACACGTGGGTCCTCGTGTACGAAGAGGTGGCGCCGGAGGATCAGGACGAGAGCCAGCAGCAGACCAGCCCTGGGATCATCGACATCCACTCCGGTTCCCCGGAGACCGCCCTCGATGGGACGAAGTACGCCGACTGGTAAGAAAGCCGTGGGTCGTGGATCGTGGACCGTGGACCGTGAACGGGGCCGGCGGCCGCCGGCGGCGCTTGGATCCTGGGCACGTGGCGCTTCGGACCGCCGAGGACGGAACACGGCCCACGCCTCTATGGCGGAGGCGGGGTTCACGCTGGCGGCCATGATGGTGATCATGGCGATCATGGCGATCTTCCTCACCGTCGCGGTGGAGACGGCGAGCTTCCAGCAGAAGCGGGAGAAGGAGGAGGAGCTGATCTTCCGCGGCAACCAGGTGGTCGAGGCGATCAGGTTGTTCCGGGCGCGCTTCGGCCGCTTCCCCATTACGCTCGCCGAACTCGCCAAGGCGAACCCGCGGGTGCTGCGCAAGATCTGGAACGACCCGATGACCGGGCGCCCCGACTGGGTCCCGGTGTACCTGGGGGAGGAAGGCACGACGCTCCGGCCCCTGCCCGGCGGCCTGACGCCGACGCCGCAACCGACGCCGCAGCCGACGCCGGGCCCGGGGACACCCGGAAGCCAAAGGCCGCGCGGCGGCCCGATCATCGGGGTCAGGTCGAGCGTGTGCGACGAGGCGGTCAAGATCTACAACGGCCACACCCGGTACTGCGAGTGGAAGTTCTTCTACGACCCCACCAAGCTCAACCCGGGCATCCGGCCTGCGTCGGCGGCACCGCCGAGCCCGTGACCTCGCGGCGGCCGCGGCGCGCACTCGGCGCCCGCCGGGACTGGTACACTTGCCCGCCAATGGAGAGCCCACCGACCATCTTCGTCCACGTGCTGCCGGGCTCGGCGACCGCGGCGGTCGGAGCCTGGGTCCGCAGCGGTTCCGCGCACGAGGACGCCGCCGCAGCCGGAATCACGCACCTGCTCGAGCACCTCCTGCTGCGGCGCTCGGGCGAGCGCACGCCCGAGGCAATCGCCGAGCTGATCGACTCCCTCGGCGGGGCCGTGGACGCCTTTACGACTCGCGAGGCGTGCGCGGTGACGGCGCACGTCCCCGCCGAGCGCTTCGACGAGGCGCTCGA
>NCBR01000023.1 GCA_002279285.1 Acidobacteria bacterium 37-71-11 | reverse complement strand
CCCCGCGACGCGGAGGTGTTCCCGATCGCCTTCGGCTGCGCCGGCCGCAGGCCGCGCAGCCTCCCGTCCCTCCCTCGAAGACGGGTCCCCCGCCGACAGGCAGGGCTTTGCAGCTTGGGGCGTGTAGCCGCGCCGCCGCCGTTGGGCCAGATGCAAGGCGGACGAGGCGGGAGGAGCGGAGCGTAGCCGGAGGCTACATGAGGACGCGAGCGGGGCGAGCGCAACGCCCGGCGAGACGCGGCTCCGCCGCGGCTCGCGGGGGGCACGGGGGGCAAGAGCGGCCGGGCGGTGGGGTGGAGCGGCCGCGGGCCCCCCGCCCGGATAGATGGTCCGACGCCGGCGGCGCCCACGGTCAGATGAAGGCCAGCGGCGGTTGCTCAGATGTTGGCGTAGCGGAGGCGCCAGATGCTCTGCAGGATCCCCAGGACGATGCAGGTGGCGACTACCGACGATCCGCCGTACGACAGCAACGGCAGCGTGATCCCGGTGGTCGGGGCGAGCCCGGTCACCATGCCCACGTTGACGAGGATCTGGGTGCCGAGCACGGCGCCGGCGCACCCGGCGAAGATGGCGCCGACGCGGTCGCGGGCGGCAAGCGCGATCACGAAGACGCGGTAGACCAGCAGGGCGTAGGCGGCGAGCAGGAGCGCCGACCCGACGAAACCGGTCTCCTCGGCCCACACGGCGAAGATGAAGTCGGTGTACTGGGCGGGCAGGAACCGGAGCTGCGACTGGGTGCCCGACTGCAGCCCCTTGCCGGTGACCTCGCCGGAGCCGACCGCGATCTTGGACTGGCGCTGCTGGTACCCGGAGCTGTACGGCGCCCGGTCCGGGTCGACGAACGTGAGGATGCGCTCCTGCTGGTAGGGCCGCAGCACCCAGAACCAGGCGCAGCCGACCACGACGAGGCCGGCGAGGGCGAGGCCGACCCAGGCGCGCCACGGCAACCCTCCGAGCCAGAGAGCCGCGAGCAGGATCGGGCCGAAGGTGACCGCGGTCCCGAGGTCCGGCTGGGCCAGAACGAGCAGCGCCGGGAGGCCAACCATCACGGCCAGGCGGGCGACGGTCCTGAGGTCGAGCAGGTCTTTCCGGTGTTCCCCGGCCAGGGCCGCCACCGCAAGGATCGTGGCGATGCGCGCAAAATCCGAGGGCTGCACCGTGAACGAGCCGAACAGCAGCCACCTGTGGGTCCCCGCGCGTACGGGGGCGACCACGAACATGGCGGCCAGCACGCCGATCGAGGCGACGTAGAGCAACGGCGAGAGGCGCGCCAGCACCCGGTAGTCGGTGAAGGCGAACAGGATGATGAGGACGCCGCCCACGGCGAGCCAGACGATCTGGCGGTTCGCGAAGCCGGGCGTCGCGAGCGCCTTGGCCGTCGAGCCCTGGGCGAGGTACGAGCCCACCGAGATCGCGAGCGCGGCAAGCAGCAGCCAGGGGTCGAGCTTCCTCATCGGCGCGTAGGGTCGCGCGCGGCAGCGATCCGGCTCGGAGCCGCGGCCGGCACGATGGGGGTCCCCGCCCCCCGTCCGGCCGGCAACGCGCCCGCGGCGGGCGGAGCCGGGGAAGGCGGACGGTTCGCGCCCGGCGGCGCGGGCCACCGGGCGGGCGCCACCGACGCGGTGACGGCCTGCCCTTCGGTGTGGGGGCCGAAGGCGCGTTCGAAGATGCGCCCGGCGATCGGCGCCGCCACGGACGCGGCGTCGCCGCCGTGTTCCACGACCACGACGACCACGAGCGCGGGCGCGCCGACCGGGGCGTAGCCGACGAAGAGCGCGTGGTGACGCTCGTCCCACGGCAACTGCTGCCAGGAGACGCCCTCCTGCTTGCGCATCACCTGGGAGGTCCCGGTCTTCCCTGCGATGCGCACGTCCAGAGCGGCGAGGCGGCGCGCGGTCCCGCGGCTGCCCGCCACCACCCGCACCATCGCGTCCTGCACGGTGGCAAGCACCGCGGCGGGGAGGCCGGTCGGGCGCGGTGGGGCGCCGCGC
The DNA here is from genome assembly GCA_002279285.1 of Acidobacteria bacterium 37-71-11. GTDB lineage: Bacteria > Acidobacteriota > Thermoanaerobaculia > Thermoanaerobaculales > Thermoanaerobaculaceae > RBG-13-68-16. The sequence goes on along the minus strand of NCBR01000023.1, from coordinate 14,510 downwards.
CCCTCGACCAGGTGGGGTTGGACCAGCAGCCCGCCGTTGACGAGCGCGGAGTAGGCGACGGCGAGCTGGATCGGCGTCACCAGGATCGGGCCCTGCCCGATCCCCACGGAGATGGTCTCGCCGCCGTACCACGGGTGGCCGCGCGCCTTGCGGCTCCAGGCGTCGTCGGGCACGAGGCCGGTGCTCTCGCCGCCCAGCTCGATCCCGGTCGCCGACCCGAGGCCGAACGTCCGCGCCCACGACGCCAGCCGATCGATGCCGGCGTCGTGGGCAAGGTGGTAGAAGAAGGAGTCGCACGAGACCTCGATCGCATCCTCGAGCGCGACGCGGCCGTGGCCGCCCTTCTGCCAGCAATGGTAGATATGGCCGTAGATGTTCACCGCACCGGTGCAAAAAACGGTGTCGGCGGGGGTGCGGATGCCGTCGCGCAAGGCGCCGGCGGCGAACAGCGGCTTGATCGTGGAGCCGGGCGGATAGAGCGCCTGGAGGGCACGGTCGTGCAGCGGTTTGAGCGGGTCGTCCATGAGCTCGTGCCACTTGGCCGGCTCGAGGTGGCCGGCGAACAGCTCGGGGTCGAACGCCGGCTGCGACAGGAGCACGCGCACGGCGCCGTCCCGCGGGTCGAGCGCGACGACCGCCCCGACCTGCCCGGCCATCGCGGCGGCGGCCTCCTTCTGCAGGTCGAGGTCGATCGTGGTCCGCAGCGGGCGGCCGGCCACCGGCGGCTCCTCGGCGAGGGCCGACACCTGTTTGCCGAACGCGTCCACGACCACGACCAGGTTGCCGGGGGTGCCGCCGAGGACGTCCTGGTAGGCGCGCTCCAGGCCGGAGCGGCCGACGAGCTGGCCGGACCGCAGGCCGGGGTTGGCGGCGAGTTGTTCGGGGGAGACCTCGCCGAGCTGGCCGACCAGGTGCGCGACTGCGGGCCCGTCGGGCAGGGACCGGCGCGTGGCGGGGTGGACGTCGAGCTCGTGGTACTCGGCGCGGTGCGCGGCGACGGCAGCGACCTGCGGCCAGGTCAGGTTGTCCGCGATCACCGAGGGGAGGTGGGAGGTCCGGCACGCCTTGTCGAGGCGCGCCGCGATCTCCTCCGCTGGGGCGATGCCGAGCGCGGTGAGGAACGCCGCGGTGCGGGCGCGGTTCGTCATCTCCTCCGGAAAGAGGAGGAGCTGGTAGGTGGGGCGGTTGTCGAGGATGACCTCGCCGTGGATGTCGGTGACCATCCCCCTCGGCGCTTCGAGCGGGAGCCGGCGCAGGCGGTTGTTCTCGCCGGCCGTCCGCCACCGCGGGCCCTGCACAACCTGCAGCACCCACAGCCGCGCCGCGATGAGCGCGAACAGGACACCCACCGCGGCGAGCAGCGCAGCCACCCGTCGCTGCAACGGGCGAAGGTCATCGCGGACGAAGGTCATAGGTGCCGCAGCACGCGCCGCCGCTTGTGCGCCGGCGAGTTCCAGGCGCGCCACGCCCGCTCGCCCGCGGCGACCAGCAGTCCGGCGGCGCTCGTCATCACTACGGTCGCGAGCCCGCCGGCGAAGGCGTGGTCGGGCCGCACGCCGAGCGTGGCCAGCGACAGCATCCAGACCGCTTCGCTGCACGTGGCGGCCAGCAACGAGCCGACGATCCAGTACAGAGGCCCCTCCATCTCGAACCGGCGTACGACCGCCGCAACCACGAACCCCGCGACCGCCCCGGCGATCCCGCCAGGCCCGATGATACGCTCGGTCATCAGGTCCGTCGCGAGCCCGGCTGCGAGGCCCGTCCACGCCACCCCCACCGGGTCGAAGCGCCGAGCGCTGGCGACGACGACGAGGAGGATCGGCTGGCACGCCGCCAGCACCCACCACAGGTGGCTGGCGGTGAGCCCGAGCTGCAGCAGGAGAGCGAGGACGAAGGCGATGGCGAGCGTCACGGCGCGCTCCGAGAGGCGGGGGCGAGCACCAGCACGACCGTGACGTCGGTTGCCGGGGCCGCCAGCCGCACCGGCACGACCGTGAAAAGGCCGTCGTTCCTGGCTTCCATCGTGGTGCCGAACAGCAACCCCGGCGGGTAGATCCCCTCCGAGCCCGTGGACACCACCGGTGCGTCGAGGGGGACCTGGGTGTACGGCGGCAGGCCGCTGACGCGCGGCGGGTCGCCGCCCAGCAACAGGCCCTCGGACTGCACGCCTGCGATCGCCGCCGCGGCGGCAGCGGCCGGGTGGGTGAGCAGCTGCACGCGGGAGGAGTGGGCTAGGACCTGGTCCACGCGCCCCACGAGCCCCCTCTCGCCCAGCACCGGGCTGTCGATCACGATGCCGTCGGCCGAACCCCGGTCGAGGCGGAGGGTATGCGTGCGCGGGAGGTCCCTGGCGACGACGCGGGCGAGGACCGCGTGCTCGGCGAGGGATGGGTAGGCCGCCAGGAGCCGCGAGCCCTGGCGCAGCGCCGCGACCTCGGCGTCGAGGAGCTGGTTGGCCCGCCGCAACTCGCCGTTTTCCCGGCGCTGGCGCGTGAGCTCGCCGAGGGTGGCGCGCAGGTTGCGCTGGCCGGCCCTGAAGTCCTCCCAGGCCATGCCGACGGCGTTGGCCAAGGCGAGTGGGGGCGCGGAGATCGCCGCGACCGCCGTCGCGAGCGCGGTCCGGCCCCCCTGGGAGCGGACCTGGGCCGCCGACCCCACGTACAGCGCCACGCAGACGAGGACGATCGCGAGGTCGGGGCGGAGCCTGATGCGGACCACGTCAATTGATGGCGATCTTCTTGAGGAGCGCCATGTCGGTGAGCATGCGGCCGGTGCCGCGCACGACCGCGGAGACCGGGTCGTCGCAGTGGGCGACCGGGATGCCGGTTTCCTCGCGCAGCCGTTGGTCGAGATTATGCAACAGCGAGCCACCCCCGGCGAGCACGATGCCCTTGTCGATGATGTCGGCGGACAGCTCTGGAGGGGTGCGCTCGAGCGCCGTGCGGACCGCGTCCACGATGGTGTTCACCGTCTCGGCGAGCGACTCCCGGATCTCCTCGTCGTTGATGGTGAGCGTCTTCGGGATGCCCTCGACGAGGTCGCGGCCCTTGATCTCCATCGTGTGGGGCTCGCCGCCGGGCCAGGCGTTGCCGAGCTCGATCTTGATCATCTCGGCGGTGCGCTCGCCGATGAGCAAGTTGTACTTGCGCTTGATGTAGGAGATGATCGCCTCGTCCATCTCGTTGCCGGCGATGCGCACCGAGCGCGCGTACACGATCCCGGCGAGCGAGATCACCGCCACGTCGGTCGTCCCGCCGCCGATGTCCACGATCATGTTGCCGGTCGGCTCGGTGATCGGCAGGTCGGCGCCGATCGCCGCCGCCATCGCCTGCTCGATCAGGTAGACCTCGGACGCGCCGGCGCGCAGCGCGGAGTCCTTCACCGCTCGCTTCTCGACCGGGGTGATCTCCGAGGGCACCGAGATCACGATGCGCGGGCGGACGAACAGGTTGCGCCCGTGCGCCTTGCGGATGAAGTACTCGAGCATCTTCTCGGTGACCTCGAAGTCGGCGATCACGCCGTCCTTCATCGGCCGGATCGCGGCGATGTTGCCCGGGGTCTTGCCGAGCATGTCTTTCGCAGACTGGCCGACGGCCTCGACCCGGTTGGTGACGCGGTTGACCGCGACGATCGACGGCTCGAAGACGACGATGCCGCGGGCGCGCGTGAAGACGAGAGTGGTCGCGGTCCCGAGGTCGACCGCGAGATCGGAAGAGAAGAGCGAAAGAATCGAGGCGAGTCCCATACGTTTCTAGTCGACCTCCACGTACACCTGCTTGCGATCTTCGGCCGTATTGCCGGCCGGGTCTGTGGCCTTGATCACGATCGTGTTCCAGCCTTCGCGGTTGAGCGCGACCATCTTCTTGAACGTGCCGTCCCCAGCGACCTCCACCGCCTCCCCGTTGATGGTGACCGTCGCGCCCGGCTCCGTCGTGCCCTGCACGATGAAGAAATTCCCCATCTGCGTGGGCTTCGCGACCTCGAGCCTTGGCGGTGTCGTGTCGGTCAACGCCTCGACCCTCCGGCCCGCGAACGCCTTGAACGACCGCGGGGAGCTCCACTCGGAGCGTACCCGATCCGGGCCGAGCGCCGCAACGCGCCAATAGTACGTGCCCGGCTTGAGGATCTTGAGAACGGCCAAGTTCGAGTCGAGCCGGTGCGCCGGAAACTCGAGCGTGGAGGCCGCGAACATGCGCGAGCGGCTGACCTGCAGCTCGTACCCCGTGCTGCCGGGGACCGCGCGCCAGCCGAGTTCGAGCCGGTCGGAGGCGTCCATGTTCAGGAGGTAGTTGACGCGCGGTTTCTCGGGGAAGGGGACGTCCGGGACCGCGCGCTGCTGACCGAGCGTGCCGCCGGGCGCGGCGTTCACCGCCTGGCGGGTCCTCAGCTCGACCTGACCGCCGGCGGCGCCGGTAACCATCGCCCGGCCCGCGTATGCGGACACCAGGGTGCCGCTGTCCTCCGCCACCTCGACGCCGACGCGGCTGTCGCGTTCCACGTCGGCGCGCGCCGCGTCGGTGACCACCGACGACGAGTTGGCCGCGGTGAAGACGTTCACCTGTCCGACCTTGACCTTGACCTCCCCGGGCGAGGGCGAGCGGCCGCCGCGCGCCTCGCGGTGCACCTCGAGCAGCGAGTCCGAGCCGATCTTGTAAACCGCGCCATCGGAGAACAGCACCTCCGCGAACGCGTCGGGGCCGGTCTTGACGAAGTCGCCGTTGTACAGCGCCTGCTTCTCGCGCGCCCTCTCCCACCTGGTCTGGTTCGCGCGCTGCACCTCGACCTTACCCTGCAGCGAGATGACCTGGCCGGAGCCGACGAAGTCGCGGTTGGCGAGGCCTCCCAAGAGCTCGAAGCGCTGCAGGGCGTCCTCGGCGCGCGCCACGCACGCCGGGTAGTCCTTGCGCTCCCAGTCGGAGCGGGCCTCCTCGAGCAGCCGCGAGGCCTGGTCGAACTCGGCCGCGAGGTTGTCGGAGAACCCCGCCCGCCGCACCTGCTCCTGCGCCGCGGTGGCGCGCAGCAGCAGGCGCTGCGCCTTCGCCTTGGGCGGCTCGTGCGTGAAGTAAAAGACGGCCGCGAGGACGCCGCCGGCGAGCAGGAGCGCGAAGGCGAGCAGGCCCCAGCGCTTGATCCCGGCCACCGACACGACGACCCAGTCGACCTCGAAGCGGCGCACGGAGGGACTCGATGACGGAGAACGCATTGTCTGGCCCCATAAACCTTAGCATCCCGGACGGACCGAACGCAACCAGCGAGCGGTGTGCAACTTGCTCGCAGCCGGGCCGTGGGCTAGAATCCTCTGCCTTTGGGCGCGATGGAGGCAGCGAGATGCTCAAGACGCTCCGTGACCAGTTCACACACCTCAAGTGGATCCTGTGGTTCGTCGTGTTCCTATTCGTGTTCTTCATCTTCGTCGACTGGGGCACGGGCCGCGCCCGCACCCGAGGCCTCGCCGGCCTTGCCGCCCGCATCGGCAACACCAGCATCTCGGAGGCGCAGTTCCTGAAGGAGGTGCGCGCGACCGAGGAGCGCTACAAGCAGATGTACGGCAAGCAGTTCGACAAGGTGCGCGACCAGCTCGACCTCGGCTCGATCACCATGCAGAACCTCGTCGACCGCTACCTGCTCCTGGCGGAGGCGAAGAAGATGGGGATCGAGGTCACGAACAAGGAATTGCTCGCCAAGATCATGTCGTACCCGGCGTTCAAGCGCAGCGACGGCAGCTTCGTCGGCGAGGACCTCTACGGCCGTATCCTGCGCGCCAACCAGACCACCCCCGAGGAATTCGAGGACGGGCTGCGGCAGGACCTGGCGATGGCCAAGTTCCAGGAGACGCTCGCCGCCGGCATCGTGATCCCCGACGCCGACGTCGAGCGCGAGTACCGCAGCCGCAACGAGGCCGTGTCCTTCGAGATGCTGTTCGTGCCGGTGGACCGGGCGCTCGCCGGCGTGACCGCGACCGAGGCCGACGCTCGGGCGTACTACGACGCCAACAAGGCGCGCTTCACGCACCCGGAGCAGCGGCAGCTGCACTACCTGCTGGTGGACGACGCCAAGCTCCGCCGCACCCTGACCGTGCCCGAGGCCCAGGTCACCGAGTACTACAACACCCACCAGCAGGAGTTCGCCGTTCCCGAGGAGGTGCACGCGCGCCACATCCTGATCCGGCCGGCGACGCAGGACGCGGCGGGGTGGCAGGCCGCGCTCGCCAAGGCCGAGCAGGTGCGCGCCAAGGCGTTGAAAGGCGACTTTGCGGCGCTCGCCAAGCAGTACTCGGACGACCCCGGCTCCAAGGCGACCGGCGGCGATCTCGGCTGGTTCCCCCGCGGCCGCATGGTCAAGGAGTTCGAGGACGCGGCGTTCGCGCTCAAGCCCGGCGAGGTCTCCGAACCGGTGAAGAGCCAGTTCGGCTATCACATCATCAAGGTCGAGGGGCGCCGCCCGGCGGGGGTGCAGCCGCTCGCCGAGGTGCGCGACGCGATCAAGGCCAAGCTGGTCGAGGGGCTCGCCGACTCCGAGGGGAACCGCCGCGCGACCGCGCTGCGCGACAAGATCGACGCGGCCAAGCTGACGACCGACGCGCAGTGGCGAGCCCTTGCCGACGACGTCGTGACCTCCAACGTCACGCCGTTCTTCGGCGCGAAGGACGCGACGATCCCCGGTCTCGGCCGCGACCCCGAACTGCTCGCCGAGGCCGGGTCCGCGAAGGAAGGGTTCGTCGGCGGCCCGCGGCGCACCAGCCGCGGCTGGATCGTCTACCGGGTGGCGAAGGTCCGGCCCGCCGGCACGACGCCGTTCGCCGATGCCGCGAGCGATGCGATGGACGGCGCCAGGCGGCTCAAGGCGCTCGAGGCGCTGCGGCTCGAGCTCGAGGGCAAGCGCGCCGCACTCGCGTCCGGGCCGCTCGCCGCCCAGGCCGCCGCTCTCGGCGGCACGGCGCAGACGGTGCCCGACCACCGCCGCGGCGCCGCCATCCCGGGCATCGGCCCGGCCGCCGGGCTCGACGACGCCCTGTTCGCGACCGCCGTCAACGCCCTCACCCCGGCCGTCACCATCGGCGACCGCGGCGTCGCGGTCGCGAAGGTCACGGCCAAGAAGGCGTTCGACCCGCAGGCGTTCGCCGCCGCCAAGGCGGCGCTGCGCCAGAGCATGGTGCAGGAGGCCATGAACCGGATGATCAGCTCGATGCTGGCGGAGGCCAAGCGGGAGAACCCGGTCACCATCAACCCCGAGGTCGTGAACCGCTTCAAGCCCAAGCGCGGATGATCGGACACCTGGACGGGCGCGTCCTCGAGCTGCAGCCGGGCCTGGTCGTACTCGAGGCGGGCGGGGTCGGCTACGAGGTCCACCTGCCGGTGTCCGCCCACCCGTTCCTGGCCGGCCGCGAGCGTGCCGCGCTGTTCGTCCACACCCACGTGCGCGAGGACCAGCTCGCGCTCTACGGTTTTCCGACCCGGCGGGAGCGCGACACGTTCCGGCTCCTGCTTTCGGTGTCGGGGGTCGGACCGCGCACGGCGCTGGCGCTGCTCTCCGGCCTGACGCCCGACGAGCTCGGCACGGCGGTGGAGTCCGAGCAGTGGCGGCGGCTCGCGGCGGCCCCGGGGATCGGCAAGCGGACGGCGGAGCGCCTCATCGTCGAGCTCAAGGGCAAGATCGAGGCGACTGCGCGGGGGGCCGCGAGCCCGCGCGAGGACGCCGTGTCCGCCCTGGTCAACCTCGGCTACCCGGCGCGCGCCGCCGAGCAGGCGGTGAGCGACCTGCTGCGCTCCCGGCCGGAGATGGAACTGGACGAGTTGCTGCGGCGGGCGCTCCAGGCGCTCGGTCGCTGAGGGACCGTGGTTCGTGGTTCGTGGTTCGTGGTTCGTGGTTCGTGGTTCGTGGTTCGTGGTCCGAAAGGTTAGGGCGTAAGGGCCACCCCTATCGCTATTCCCGCGAGAGTAGGGGGCCGTCGTTGTCGTCATTGCCGCGAACGCGGCTTCCGACGATGTTCGCTGCCGGCGGCAACACCCTGAGTTCGCGCGTGGGCGGGAACGGCGACCGGGCCTGCCGTCCGAGTCGTCTTCGTGGCCGAGCACGAAGTCCTGCGAACGCGGGGCGGGGTACCATGGGCGCGTGCACGAGGACGTGTTGACCCCGACCCGCGATCCTGCCGAGGCCCGGTTCGAGGAGAGCCTGCGGCCGCGGAGCCTTGCCGAGTACATCGGCCAGGAGAAGGTCACCGCCAACCTCGGCGTGTTCATCGCCGCCGCCCGCTCGCGCGCCGAGTCGCTCGACCACGTGCTGCTGTTCGGGCCGCCCGGCCTCGGCAAGACCACCCTCGCCCACATCATCGCGGCGGAGATGGGCGCGTCGCTGCTGATCACCTCGGGCCCGGTGCTGGAGCGCGCCGGCGACCTGGCCGCGATCCTGACCAACCTGGAGCCGCACGGCGTCCTGTTCGTGGACGAGATCCACCGCCTGGCGCCGACGGTGGCGGAGATCCTCTACCCGGCGATGGAGGACTTCACCCTCGACCTCGTCGTCGGGCAGGGCCCGGGGGCGCGCACGATGCGCCTGCCGCTGCCGCCGTTCACGCTGGTCGGCGCAACCACGCGCGCCGGGCTGCTCTCGGCGCCGCTGCGCGACCGCTTCGGCATCGTGCACCGCCTCGAGTTCTACGACGCCGGCGCGCTCACGTCCATCGTCCGGCGCTCGGCGGGGCTCCTCGGCATCCCGGTCGCGGACGCCGCCGGCGAGGAGATCGCCCGCCGTGCCCGCGGCACCCCGCGCGTGGCGAACCGGCTGCTGCGGCGGGTGCGGGACTTCGCGCACGCCCGCGCCGAGGACGCCATCTCGCTCGACACCGCCCGCTTCGGCCTCGAGCGCCTCGAGGTGGACGGCTTCGGCCTCGACGAGCTCGACCGCCGCCTGCTCGCGACCGCGATCGAGCACTACCGCGGCGGTCCCGTCGGCCTCAAGGCGCTGGCGGCGAGCCTCGGGGAGGACGAGGGCACGATCGAGGACATCTACGAACCGTACCTGCTCCAGCTCGGCTTCCTCCAGCGCACGCCGCGGGGCCGCGTCGTCACCGACAGGGCGCGCAAGCACCTCGGCTACCCGGCGGTGGCCGGCGACCAGAAGGATCTCTTCCCGCCAGAGGGCCAGTGAACACGCTGCCGATCGTGATCAACCCGGTGGCGAGCGGCGGCCGCAAGAGCGCGCCCCGGGAGGCGCTCACGGCCGCCGCGGCCCAGCGCGGCTGGCGCGTCGAGTGGTGGGCGACCGAGGCTCCGGGGCACGCCACGGAGCTGGCGGCGCGGGCGGCCCGCGACCGCGACCCGCTGCTCGCGGTCTGGGGTGGGGACGGAACGTACAACGAGGCCGCGCGCGGTCTCCTCGGAAGCGACACCGCGCTCGTGGCGCTGCCGGGTGGCACGACCTCGGTGCTGGCCTACGAGCTCGGCATCCCCCGCGATCCGGTCGCGGCGCTGGCGCGGCAGCTCGACGGCGAGCGGCGGGGGATGGCGGTCGGGCGCACCGACTCGGGTCAGCCCTTCCTGCTCATGCTCTCGGCCGGACCCGACGCGCTCATCCTCGCCAACCTGCCGGCGCTCCTGAAAAGGCGGGCCGGCAAGGCGGGGATCACGGCGCAGGCGGTGGTGGAGTTCCTCCACGGCCGGCTGCCGCGCTTCGCAGTGAGCATCGACGGCGCCGCCCTGGATGCCTCCTGGTGTATCGTCGGCAACGGCCGCTGCTACGGCGGGCCCTACACCGCGACGCCGGGCGCGGATCCTTTTGCCACCGGTTTCGAGGTCGTGACGCTCGAGCGCCACGGCCGCGCCGCCGCGGTGCCGTTCTTCTTTTCGATCCCCTCGGGGAACCACCTGCGTCGGGACGGCGTCGACCGCCGGCCCGCCACCGAGGTGCGTCTCGCCGGGGAGGGCGTCCCCTACCAGCTCGACGGCGACCCGTCCGGCTACCTCCCCGTCATCGCGCGCGCGTCCGACGAGCGCCTCTTCGTGATGCTCCCCCGGAATCGCGGTGCCAACGAGTCGTGAGCCGAAATCGCCGGCCCGTCCCGCCTCGCACTCTAACCACGGCAGAGAGACGCACAGCACGTCGTCATGCCCGCGAAAGCGGGCTGTCATCCCCGCGAACGCGAGCCGTCATCCCGGCGATAGCGGGGATCCAGGCCGTTGTCCTTGTGAGCCCTCGACTGGATTCCCGCTTGCGCGGGACGACAAAGACAAGAGCCAGACATGCCCGCTTTCGCGGGCATGACGACAGGGACACCGTAATGCCAACCACCTGAAACGTCTTGTCGCCGCCTCCTCTCGAACCACGGCCCACGAATCACGACCGACCATCCGCGACCCTCGCCCACGACCAACCTCGTTTCTGGTAGCATCCGGCGATTCGGAGGTGCCCGTGCCGGCTTCCCTCGACGCTATCCTGAGGCCGCGCTCGCTGGCCGTGATCGGCGCATCCTCGCGCGCCGACTCGCTGTCGGGGCGCCTGCTCGGCAACCTTCTCGCCGGCGGCTACACCGGCACCGTGTACCCGATCAACCCGAAGGCGACGTCCGTCGGCTCGCTCGCCTGCTACCCGAACCTGCGCGCGCTCCCCGGCCCGCTCGACCTCGCGGTGGTGATGGTCCCGCGCGACGCGGTTTTGCCTGCGATCGACGAGTGCCTGGCCGTGGGCGTCGGCGGCCTCGTGGTGATCACCGCGGGTTTCCGGGAGGGCGGCGAGGCGGGCGCGGCGCTGGAGCGGGCGGCGCGTGCGCGGGTGCGTGCCGCCGGCGTGCGGATGGTCGGGCCCAACTGCATGGGGGTGATCAACACCGACCGCGACGTGCGCATGGACGCGTCGTTCACCCCCGCCCCGGCGCTGCCGGGGGCGGTCGCGTTCGCTTCCCATTCGGGGGCGCTCGGCGTCGCGATGCTCGAGGCGGCGCGCGACGTCGGGCTCGGTTTCTCGCAGTTCGTGTCGCTGGGCAACAGCGCCGACGTGGACGTCAACGACCTTCTCGAGGCGTGGGAGCGGCACGAGGCGACGCGGGTGATCATGCTGTACCTCGAATCGCTGCCCGAGCCGGAGCGTTTCCTGGCGCTCGCTCGGCGGATCGGGCGGACGAAGCCGATCGTCGTGTTCAAAGGCGGCCGCACCGCGGCCGGCCAGCGCGCCGCGTCCTCGCACACCGGCGCGCTCGCGGCGGGCGACGTGGCGGTGGACGCGCTGCTCCGCCAGGCCGGCGTGCTGCGCGCCGCCACCCTGGAGGAGATGTTCGGCCTGGCGTTGGCGCTGGCCGGGTGCCCCTCGCCGCGGGGCCGGCGGGTGGCCGTCGTCACCAACGCCGGCGGACCGGCGATCGCCGCCACCGACGCGCTCTCCGGCCAAGGTCTGGCGGTCGCGGCGCTGGCGCCGGCGACCGAGCGTGCGCTGCGCGAGTTCCTGCCGCCCGAGGCGGCGGTGGCCGACCCGGTGGACATGCTGCCGTCCGCCACCCCCGACAACTTCCGTCAGGCCGTCGAGCTCGTGCTCGCCGACGACGGCGTGGACGCGGCGCTCACCATCACCGTCACGCCGATCGTGGTCACGCCGCTCGCGATCGCCGGCGGGATCGCGGCCGCGCGGCCCCCCGCCGGCAAGCCGGTCCTCTCGGTGTTCATGACCGCGCCGAGCTTCTTCGCCGAGGCGCACTCGATCCCCGGACTCCCGCCGCTGTTCCGCTACCCGGAGGCGGCGGTGGCGGCCCTCGCGGGTGTGGTGCGCCATGCCGAGCGGGCGGCGGCGCCGGCGACTGACGCCGAGCCGATCACGATGAGACGGAGCGAGATCGTCGAGCGCGCGGTCCGCCGCGGTCCGGGGTATCTGCCCCCGGCCGAGGCGTTCGCGGTGCTCGAGGAGGCGGGGATCGCCGTGGCGCCGTTCCGGGTGATCGCGGAACCGGCGCAGGTTGCCGTCGCCGCGGCCGCCGTGGGCTATCCGGTCGTGCTCAAGGCGTTCGGCGCGGCGCTCGTGCACAAGAGCGAGCTGGGCGCGGTCGCGCTCGCTCTCGGCGACGAGGCGGCGCTGGCCGCCGCACTCGCGGCGATGGCGGCGCGGCTGGATGCCGCCGGCGTGCGCCCCGACGGCTACCTGGTCCAGCGCCAGATCGAAGACGGCCGCGAGGCGATCCTCGGGATCACCCGCGACCCGGCGGTCGGCCCGCTGGTGATGGCCGGCCTCGGCGGCGTCGCGGTCGAGGTCTGGCACGACGTCAGCTTCCGGGTTGCCCCGATCACGGAAGCGGACGCGCAGGCGATGCTCGCCGAGCTGCGCGGCGCGGCGTTGCTGGACGCATTCCGCGGCCGGCCCGCAGGGGACGTGGCGGCGCTCGAGCGCGCGCTCGTGCGCCTGGCCGCCCTCGCCGCCGTTCACCCGGAGATCGTCGAGTGCGACGTCAACCCCGTGCTGGTGCTCGACGCGGGCCGCGGCTGCGTCGCCGTCGACGCGCGCGTCCGCATCGCGTGAGCGGGCCGGCCGCCTGAGCCGGATGGCTTGCTACCGGGTCGCGGGAGGGAACGGCCCGATGCGTTCGCAGCGCTGGGCGAGGATCGCGGGGGCGGCGGCCAGTTCGGCGAGCGTGCGGTGCAGCCGGGGGTGGAGCCAGCCGGGCGCCACCTCGACAGCGGGGGCGAGGGCGAAGCGGCGCTCGGTCAGGCGCGGATGGGGCAGCGCCAGCGCGGCCGACTCGATGACGAGACCGGGTGCGAGCAGCAGGTCGAGGTCGAGGGTGCGCGGCCCCCAGCGCGTTTCGTGCTCGCGGTCACGGCCGGCCGCGGTCTCGAGACGCTGGCAGAAAGCGAGCAGCGCCAGCGGGTGGGCGGCGGTCTCGACGAGCAGTGCGGCGTTGGTGAAGTCGTCTTGCGCTGGCCCTTGCGGGGCGCTGCGCCAGCGCCCCGAGCGTGCGAGCACGCGCAACTCGGACGCCAGAGCCGCGGCGGCACCCGCGAACGCCGCCGCGACGTCACCCCGGTTGCCGCCGAGACCGATCACAAGCTGCACGCAAGCCTCCACGCCATCCTCGCATGATACGATCGCCCGAGACCGAGGGAGGCGAGAGATGGACGACGCAACGGTGACGGCGCGGGAGGCACGCAACCTCCTCGAGCGTCTCGGCGCGCGCGTGCCGGGCTTTTCCGGGTACCTGGAGCGGGAGCTGCGGCGCGAAGTGGACCAGCGGCTGCGTGCCGATCTCGCCGGCCGGCTCGATGCCGCTCGCGCCGGCGTGGCGGCGTTTTCTCGCGCGCTGCACCTCGGCGCCGCGGGCCGGCTGGAGCGCCTCGCCGCCCTGGAGAAGTCGCTCGACGGGGCGGCGAATGCGCTCCGGCACGCCGGCTCCGGCTATGCCGGGATGTTCGACGCGGTCAAGGTGCGCGGGGAGCAGCTCGAAGCGCTCTACCGCTTCGACCTCGATCTCGTCGAGCGCGTGGATGCCGTGCGCGAGGCATCGGCTGGGCTCGGGGCGGACCAGGAGACCATCAACCGGCTCGAGCAGGCGGTGGCCGCGGTGCAGGCCGCCGTCGCGGGCCGCGAGCGGGCCGTGCTCGGCGCCTTCGCACCGCGCGCCGGCGCAGGGGGTGAGCGATGAGCCAGTTCCTCGAGGTCCTCGAGCACTACGATCCCAGCGGCGAGGAGATCGCCTTCCGCTACCCCCCCGAGGGGAGCGCGGAGGTCAAATTCGGGGCGCAGCTCGTCGTGCACGAGGCGCAGGAGGCGGTGTTCTACCGCGACGGCCGCGCCCTCGACGTGTTCGGCCCCGGCCGCCACACGCTCACGACGCAGAACGTCCCGGTGCTGACCAAGGTCCTGGCGCTGCCGTTCGGTTTCACCTCGCCGTTCCGGGTCCAGGTGGTGTTCGTCTCCAAGCGCACGTTCCTCGACCAAAAGTGGGGGACGCGGGAGCCGGTGGTGTTCCGCGACCGCGAGTTGGGGGTCGTGCGCCTGCGGGCGTTCGGGACGTACGCGTACCGGATCCGCGACGCGCGCACCTTCGTGAATACCGTGGTCGGGTCGCTGGGGCAGTTCGACACCGAGCGGCTCGCCGACTTCTACCGCGACATGATTGTGGCCCGCCTCAACGACCTGCTCGGCGAGAGCCTGACCTCGATCCTCGACCTGCCCGCCCACTACGACGAGCTGGCGCAGCTCGCCAAGGCCCGCCTCGTCGAGGACTTCGGCAAGTACGGCGTGGACCTGTCGGACTTCTACGTCAACTCGGTCACACCGCCCGACGAGGTGCTGGCGCGCCTGGACGAGCGCGCGTCGATGGGCGCCGTCGGCGACCTCGCTGCCTACACGCGCTTCAAGGCCGCGGTGGCGATGGGCGACGCCGCGCGCGCCGACGGCCAGGCCGGCGGCGGCGCGTCCGGCGGCCTCGGCCTCGGCCTCGGCGCCGGGTTCGGCGTCCAGATGGCGGGCGCGCTCGCCGAAGCGATGCGCGCCGGTGCCGCGGGCGGTGGCGGCGCCGCCGCGCCCGCCGGCGT
>NCBR01000175.1 GCA_002279285.1 Acidobacteria bacterium 37-71-11 | reverse complement strand
GCCGGTCCCGAGATGACCTAGGATCGAGCCGGCGGCGAGGTTCCCGCTGCGGATCGCGTAGTAGATCCCCTCCCCGAACAGCGCGTCGGAGAGGCCGGCAGCATCGCCCACCAGCATGACGTTGCCGGCCACGAGCCTCGGCGAGGCCGGCCGTACCGGGATGAGCAAAGCCTTGACCTCGATCCGCTCGTGGCGTCGCAGGATCCGGTAGCGAGCGACGAACGCGTCGAGCAACTTCTTCATGTCCCGGTTCCCCGGCCGCTTTGCGAACCGATACAGACCGACGTTGAGGTGGTCGCGCTTGGGGAACACCCAGCCGTAGCCCGCTGGGATCACGCCCAGGTCGAAGAGGCAAGTGTCGCCCACCATGTCGAGGACGCCGGGCGCCGGCCACAGCAGCGCCTCGATCGCCGGCGCCATGAGCGGCTTCGCTCCCGGGAAGAGCTGGCTGCGGACCTGGCTGTAGACGCCGTCGGCGCCGACCAGCACGCGCGCTGTGACCGCGCCGCTCCCCGTCATGACGCGCACCCGGCCGCCGTCAGCCTCGAAGCGCTCGAACGTCTCGCGCTCCCACAGTGTGGCACCAGCCGCCACCGCCTGCGCCGTCATGAACGAGTCGAGCGCCGACCGCTGCGCCATCGCCCCGATCCCGGCGAACGCGTGCGCGATGGGCTGCGAGCCGGCAAACGCAATCACGACGCCCCTGATCTCGCGCTCGATGACGGACGCGAGGGAGAACGGCGCCTCGCGCAGGGTCTTGGCCGACAGCCCGCCGCCGCACACTTTGTGCCGCGGCAGTGCCTCCCTCTCGAGCAACAGGACGCGGGCGCCCGCGCTCGCGAGGCGGTACGCGGCGGTGCTGCCCGCCGGCCCGGACCCGACAACCACGGCGTCGAACTCGGCCGCCATCGGGCCATCATAGCCCGACGCGAGCGGGTCTCGCTCGCAAGTCAGCGCGGACGAACGCATCCCGTATACTCCCCCGATGATCGCGATCGTGAACCCCGCCGCCGCCGGCGGACGCCTCGGTAAGAATTGGCCGCGACTGCATCGGCGCCTCCAGGACGCCGGCTTCGACCCTCCTCTCGCCTTCACCGAAGCACCGGGCCATGCCACCGTCCTGGCGGCCGACGCCGTGCGCCGCGGCGAGACCCTCGTCGTGGCCGCCGGCGGCGACGGCACGATCTGCGAGGTCGTGCAGGGTCTCCACGACGCCGGCGGCGCCACGCTCGGTATCCTCCCGCTGGGGACCGGCAACGACGCCGCCAGGACCCTCGGTCTGCCCCTGCGACTCGAGGCGGCCGCGCAGGCGATCCTGGACGGTCACACGCGCACGGTCGACCTGATCCTCGCGGGCGACCGCGTCGTCCTCAACGCGATCGGCATCGGTCTGCTCGGCGCGATCAACGTCAACGCGGCCTCGATCAAGCTCGTGCGCGGCATCGCGGCGTACCTCGGCGCCGCGGCCGGCACGCTGTTCCGCTACCGCTGCCCCGAGATCGCGCTGACGGACGGGGCGTTCTCGTACCGTGGCGCCATGACGATCCTCGCCGTCCACAACGGCGTCACCACCGGTGGCGGCTTCCCCCTCACTCCGGCCGCGGTCCCCGACGATGGCGCGCTCGATGCCTGCCTGGTTGAGGGCACCAGGGTACCCGCGCGCCTCTCACGTCTCGTCGCCGGGGTGCGCGGCACGCTCTCTAAACGACCAGGTTCGCACGAGCTACGCTTCACCCGCCTCGAACTCGAGACCGACGTTTCCATCCCCTGCCATTTCGACGGCAACCCCTCGTCCATCGAGCCGCCCGGGATGGCGTTCTCCGTGCTGCCGCGGGCTCAGACCGTGATCACTTCGGTCACGCGCGGGTGACGGGTCCCGCGGGTCAATCCCACGCGAACGCGGCGAGACTATTGCCGGGACGCCTTGGCGCTCGCGCACTCGGCCGTGCGCAGCAGGTCGAGCGCCATCGCCCGCGCCGCCGAGTCGGGCTCGCCGGCGAGCACGGTCACGGCGAGACGCAGCCGGCCCACCGCCATGATCCCTTGCGTCAGGCATCGCGGCCCGACCGCCTCCGGCTGCGGGCGGTTGTCGGTCAGCGAGTAGAAGAACCCGGCGCCATCGGTGCCGTCAGCGCGCTCGAGCACGAGTTTCCTTTCGACCGAGGTGGGCAACGCCGCCTCGCCCATCGCCCTGACCGCGGCCTTGATCGCTCCGATACTCTTCACCGCCAGCGCCTTCTCAGGAGCGAGCGACTTCATGGTCACCTCGGCCCGCGTTCCCGACTCCGGCGTGATCCGCACCTCGGCCGCGCCCGGGGCCGGCCGCGCCAGGAGCGCGTTCCAACCCTGCGGCACCGCGATCCGCAGCGAACAGACGCCCGGTATCACGAGCTCGTGCCACTCGACGAGCGCTTGGGCGCCGGCACCGGTCGCAGCCAGTGCGGCCACCAGGTACGCCGCGATGACCGTGCCATCCTTCATGTGCTGCCTCCCCGCCCGCCCTCGCGTCCTAAGCCCCCTCAAGAAGCTTCACGTAGCGGAGCGTCTCCGGCCGATACCCGAGGTGCTCGTAGATGGCGCGCGCCCTCCTGTTGCCCTCGAACACCGTCAGCGTCAGCTTGTGGTAGCCCGCGTCGCGCGCCCAGCGCTCGCTCGCCCGCATGAGGGCCCCCGCGACGCCGCGCCCCTGGGCGTGCGCCGCAACCGCGATGATTCCGACATGGCCATGCTCCTCTTCCGTGAAGTAATCATGCGCCCTTTCCAGGAAGACGAAGCCGAGCGGTTCTCCACCCTTGGCCGCCGCGACGAGCACCGTCGTGCCGGGTGGCGGCGCTGCGAAGTACCCCTGCACCGCCCGCGTCTCGCCCGCGACCAACTCCGCCGCCGTGCGCCAGGGCGGCGGCCCGAACTCCGCAAGCCTCGTAACCGCGAACAGGACGGCGGCCCGGTCGCCCTCCCGCGCCGGGCGGATCGTGACGGTCGGCGGAGTCTCAGCCATGCTCCACCGTAGCAGCAACTCCGGGCCGGTGTCACGCCACACCTCTCACGAAGCCGCGCAAGGTAGTGACGACGTGGCCGGCCACTAGGAACGGCGGCGGGCGAAGCGGGCCTTTACGGCTGATGCCGCGGCCTTCGATCCAACCTCCCGGCGATCCAAAGCGAAAGGGCGGAGAAGACCTCCGCCCCTTCTGACCACTGACCACGGACCACTGACCACGTCTCTCTACTTCACCACCTTGCGGACCAGCTCCTCGATGACCCCGGGCTCGATCTCCTCGAGTTCGTACGTGACCTCGGCGATCGGCTTGTTGGTCTTGAGGACGCGCGTGAGGTCGATCGGCGTGCCCTCGACCACGACATCGCACGGGGTCGCGTTGATCGTCGCCTCGAGGTCCGCGATCTGCTGATCGGAGTAGCCCATCGCCGGCAGGATCGCCCCGGAGTTCGGGTACTTCTTGTAGGTCGCGGCGATCGTCCCGACGGCGAACGGCTTCGCGTCCACGATCTCGGAGGCGCCTGCGCTCTTGGCCGCGAACCAGCCGGCCCCGTAGGTCATGCCCCCGTGGGTCAGCGTCGGGCCGTCCTCGACCACCAGTGCGCGCTTGCCCTTGATCAGCTCGGGCTTGTCCACGGTGATCTTCGAGGCGCACTTGATGGTGCGCGCCTTGGGGTTGAACTTCTTGCAGTTCTCCAGCACCTCTTCGACCTTGACCGGGTCGGCCGTCTGCACCTTGTTGATGATCAAGAGGTCGGCCATGAGGAAGTTCGACTCGCCCGGGTAGTACGTCAGCTCGTGGCCGGGACGGTGCGGGTCCACGAGCGTGATCATGAGGTCGGGCTTGTAGAACGGGGTGTCGTTGTTGCCGCCGTCCCAGAGGATCACGTCGGCTTCCTTCTCCGCCTCGCGCAGGATCATCTCGTAATCCACGCCGGCGTAGACGATGAAGCCGTTGTCGATGTGCGGCTCGTACTCCTCGCGCTCCTCGATCGTGCACTCGTGCTTGACGAGGTCGGCGTACGTCTCGAACCGCTGGCACGCCTGCTTCGCGAGGTCGCCGTACGGCATCGGGTGGCGGATCGCGACCACCTTCTTGCCCATCGCCTTGAGGATATGTGACACGTAGCGGGTGGTCTGCGACTTGCCGACGCCGGTGCGCACGGCGCAGATCGCGATGACCGGCTTGGTGGACTTGATCATCGTGCGCTGCACCGAGCAGACGCCGAAGTTCGCGCCCCACGCGATGACGTGGCTGCCCTTGTCCATCACGTACTGGTGCGGAACGTCGGAGTAGGAGAACCACACGTCGTCGATCGCGTTCTCCTTGACCAGCTTCTCCAGATCGCTCTCCGGAAAGATCGGAATCCCCTTCGGGTACAGCTTACCGGCAAGTGACGGCGGGTACACCCGACCTTCGATGTCGGGGATTTGGGTGGCGGTGAACGCCACCACTTCCACCTCCGGGTTGTCCCGGAAGAGGCAGTTGAAGTTGTGGAAGTCCCGTCCTGCGGCTCCCATGATCACGACCTTACGCTTCGCCATATCCACCTCCTGTAGGTGCCGGCGTCTCCAGAACGCCGGGGCTCGGCATGGCGTACCGAGCTGCTCCGCCGGGTAAGGCTGAACCGGCGGCCTTGAAGACAGTGGTCAGTTGTCAGTGGTCAGTGGTCCGAACCCCGCGTTCGCGCCACCCGCGGGCCCGGCCACCGGCCACCGGCCACCGACCACGTCGTTCTTCATCACTCCCACTCGATCGTGCCCGGGGGCTTGGAGGTGACGTCGTATACCACCCGGTTGATCCCCCGCACCTCGTTGACGATCCGCCGCGCCACCCGGTCGAGCACCTCGGGCGGAAAGCGGTACCAGTCGGCGGTCATGAAATCCTCGGTGGTCACGGCGCGCAGCGAGGCGACGTTCTCGTACGTGCGCTGGTCGCCCATCACACCGACGCTGCGCACCGGCAGGAGCACGGTGAGCGCCTGGGCGATCTCGCGGTAGAGCCCGGCGCCGCGGATCTCCTCCATGAAGATCGCGTCGGCCCGCTGCAGCAGCGACACGCGCTCGGGCGTCACCTCGCCCAGGACGCGCACACCGAGTCCCGGGCCCGGGAACGGGTGCCGCCAGACGAACTCCTCGGGAAGCCCGAGCGCTTCGCCCAGCCGCCGGACCTCGTCCTTGAACAGGTCGCGCAGCGGCTCCACCAGCGCCAGGCCCAGCCGCTGGGGGAGCCCGCCGACGTTGTGGTGGGTCTTGATCGTTGCCGACGGCCCGCGCACCGAGGTGGACTCGATCACGTCCGGATAGAGCGTGCCCTGGGCGAGGAACCTCGCGTCCGGGAAGCGCTTCGCCTCCTCCTCGAACACCGCGATGAACTCGTGGCCGATCCGGCGCCTCTTCTCCTCCGGGTCCTCGACCCCGGCGAGACGCGCGAAGAAGCGGCC
>NCBR01000174.1 GCA_002279285.1 Acidobacteria bacterium 37-71-11 | reverse complement strand
GCCGACTGGCCGAGTCACGAGCGATATGACATCGGTCCGCCGAGTATCGCGTGGCTGACGTGGCACCTTTGCTTCTGGTGGTCGATGGTGCTCGACCACTCGTTCGGCGACGGGACCCTCGCAGGCGGGAACGTGACGTGGCCAGGCAATGCCGACGACGTTCGCAAAGGAGTCGACGGGCTCAAGGATGAGTGGCAGGCGGTACTTGACCGCCTCACCGCCGACGATCTGCGATCGGCGGAACGAACACGATGGCCGTTCCAGGATCGTCCGTTCGGTGACGTCGTCGCATGGGTCAATGTCGAACTCACGAAAAACTCCGCGGAGATCGGCTACGCCCGCTTCCTCTTCGCCGTCAGTGCTCGCTGAGTTTGCAGCAAGCCCGCTCCGATCAGCGCCCCGGATTGACGGCAAGCGAAGACAGGTTCTACTCGCTGACGGGCGGCGAAACGACACTGCGGTAGTTGGAGATGATGCAGCCCCGATGCTGAAAAGCGCGGCGGGGCTTCCGACCTGTCCCCTGCCTCTACCCGTTGGCAAGGATCACGCCGCGCTCGCTCGCGCGGATGAACTCGAGCAGGCGCATCGCGTCGGGGGCGTCGCCGAGCTCCTCGCCGATGCGCTCGAGCGCCTCGGAGGTGGTCAGCTTCGGGCTGCGGAGGTAGCGCCACGCGGTCTTGATCGCGCGCAGCCGCTCCTCGGAGAAGCCGCGGCGCTCGAGGCCGATGCTGTTGGGGCCGAAGCAGCGCGCCGGGCGGCTGCCGACGGTCTTCATGAACGGCAGCACGTCCTTGGTGGCGATCGTGCCGCCGCCGATGAACGCGTACTCGCCGACGCTGCAGAACTGGTGCACGGCGGAGAGCGCCCCCACGGTCGCGTAGCTGCCGACGTGGACGTGGCCGGCGAGCGTGCCGTTGTTCGCGAAGATGACCTGGTCGCCCACCTGGCAGTCGTGGGCGACGTGGGCGCCGATCATGTACAGGCTGTGGCCGCCCAGGCGCGTGACGCCGCCGCCGCCGGGCGTGCCGCGGTGCACGGTGACGAACTCGCGGAAGAGGTTGCCGGGGCCGATCTCGAGCCGCGTCGGGTCGCCCTTGAACTTGAGGTCCTGCGGCGGCGCGCCGATCGAGGCGTGCGAGACGAAGCGGTTCCCCTCGCCCACCCTGACCGGACCCTCGAAGCGGCAGAACGGCCCGACGGCGCAGCCGCTGCCGAACTCGACCTCGCCCTCGACCACGACGTAGGGACCGATCACGACGTCATCGGCCAGCCGCGCCTTGGGGTCGATCACCGCGCTGGGGTGGATCGTTGCCATCACGCCTCCGACTTGGGCCGGTCCACCATCGCCGACGAGAGGTCGGCCTCGGCCGCCACCTCGTCCCCGACGCGCGCCACCCCGTGCAGGACGGCGAAGCGCTGGCGGCGCTTGGACACCCTCACCTCGAGGAGGAGCTGGTCGCCGGGGACCACCGGGCGGCGGAACCGGCAGTTGTCGATGCCTGCGAAGTAGAGGAGCTTGCCGTGGCGGTCCGGGACGTCCCGGAGCATCATGACGCCGCCCGCCTGCGCCAGCGCCTCGATGATGAGCACGCCGGGCATCACGGGCGCGTCCGGGAAGTGGCCGGTGAAGTGCGGCTCGTTGAAGGTGACGTTCTTGAGGGCGAGGATGCGGTCGGCCTCGAGCTCGAGGACGCGGTCCACGAGCAGGAACGGGTAGCGGTGCGGCAGGATGTCGAGGATCTCCTGGATGTCGATCATAATTTCCCCCCCAATTGGCGGACCGTCTCCTCCAGCTTCTTGACGCGGCGGCGGAGCGCGTCGAGCGTGAACAGGTTGGCGGTCGCGCGCAGCCACTCCTTGTGCGGCCGGGAAGGGAACCCCGACACCATCGCCCCCGCAGGCGTGTCCTGGGTGACCCCTGTCTTGGCCGTCACGACCGTGCCGTCGCCGAGCGTGATGTGCCCGACCGCACCGCTCTGGCCCGCCATCACGACGTGGTGGCCGAGGCGGGTGGAGCCGGAGATCCCGGACTGCGAGACCAGCAACGAGTGCTCGCCCACCGTCACGTTGTGGGCGATCTGGACGAGGTTGTCCACCTTGGTGCCGCGCCCGATCCGCGTCTCGCCCAGCGCGGCGCGGTCCACGCAGACGTTGGCGCCGAGCTCGACGTCGTCCTCGACCACGACGATCCCGACCTGCGGGACCTTGCGGTGGAGGCCGCCGACGGTCGCGAAGCCGAAACCGTCGGAGCCGAGCACGACGCCGGCGTGGAGGATGCAGCGCGCGCCGACGCGGCAGCGCGGCTCGATCACGACGTGCGGGTGGAGGACGGTCCCCTCCCCGACCTCGACGTCGTCGCCCAGGATGCACCCGGCGCCGACGACCGCATGCGCCCCGACGACGGCGCGTGCCCCGATCACGGCGGTCGGCCCCACGGACGCGCCGTCGCCGATGCGCGCGGACGCGGCCATCACAGCGGACGGGTGCACGCCGGCCGCCGGCCGCTCGGCCGGGTGCATCAGCTCGAGGAGCGCGGCGAGCGCCGCGTACGGGTCCGTGCAGACGAGCAGGTCGCGCCCCGAAAACGGCGCCGGGTCCGCGACCAGCAGCGCGCCGGCCGCGCTCTCGACCGCGGCCTGGAGGTAGCGACGGTTGTGGTAGAACGAGAGGTGCTGCGGCCCCGCGTCCTCGAGCGTCTTGATCCCCTCGACCCGACGGCCGACGTCGCCGACGACGACGGCGCCGCCGACGTGCGCGGCAAGCTCACCGAGGGTGAAGGTGGTCATGCGGCCGCGTCCTCACGCGCCACGGCTCGCGCGCCGGTTTCCCCACGGGGTTCCGGATGTGCGCGCAGGCCGGGGCAGCGTCACTTCGTAACCCGCGTGTTGAACCGCTTCAGGACCTCGTCGGTCAGGTCCACCGAATCGTCGGCGTAGACGAGCCCCGACTGGAACTTGTTGAAAATCAGCAGGAGCTTCCTCTCCTTGCCGAGCTCCTGGATGATCGGCATGATCTGCTTCTCGAGCCCGTCCAGCTCCTTGCGCTTGGCGTCCTCGAGCTGCTGCTGGGCATCGTCGTCGAAGCGCTTGAGCGCGATCGACTTGTCCTCGATCTGCTTCTGCAGGTCGGCGATCTTGCTGTCGGTGAGCGTCGAGCGCTGCGACTCGAGCTGCTTCTGGAGACCGTTGATCTCGTCCGTCAACTTCTTGCGCTCGGCGACCTTCTCGTCCTGTGCCTTCTTCAGGCGGACCATCGCCTCTTTGCCCGCCGCGGAGTCCTGCACGAGCAGGTTCACGTCGATCACGGCGACCGCGAGCTTCGGAGGCTCCTGGGCCTTCGCCGGGATCGCCGCCGCAAGAACCGCCGCCACCACCACCGCCAGGTAGATCTTCATGTCCGCCTCCTTTTCCTCTGCGTCACCGGCGCCTCGTCCGGGGCGGCGCATTCTACCATCCGGCCGAGGTTGCTCCACCCGCCGCGGTGCGCGACAATCGCGGCTCCCGGGGAGGGACCATGCGGCCGTTCGACGAGATGGACCAGCGTGCAGTCGCCGCGGTGCGGGTGCTTGCGGTGGACGAGGTGGAGAAGGCGCGCTCCGGACACCCCGGCATGCCGCTGGGGGCGTCCCCGATGGCGTACGTGCTGTGGAGCCGCTTCATCCGCCATGACCCTGCCGACCCGGTGTGGGCGGACCGCGACCGTTTCGTGCTCTCCGCCGGCCACGCCTCGGCGATGTTGTACGCGCTGCTCCACCTGTTCGGTTACGGCCTGCCGCTCGAGGAGCTGAAGCGCTTCCGCCAGTGGGGGTCGAAGACGCCTGGGCACCCGGAACACGGGCTCACCCCGGGCGTCGAGTGCACGACCGGCCCGCTCGGGCAGGGGCTGGCGACCGCCGTGGGGATGGCGCTCGCCGAGCGCCACCTCGCGGCGCGCTTCAACCGCGACGGCATGCCGGTCGTCGGCCACCGGACCTGGGTGATCGCGAGCGACGGCGACATGATGGAGGGGATCTCGCACGAGGCGGCGTCGCTCGCCGGCCACCTCCGGCTCGGCCGTCTGACGGTGCTGTACGACGACAACCACGTCACCATCGAGGGTTCCACCGACCTCGCCTTCTCCGAGAACGTGGAGGCGCGCTTTGCCGCGTACGGGTGGCGCACGTTCCACGTCGACGACGGCAACGACCTCGCCGCGATCGCAGCGGTGCTCGAGGCGGCCGCCGCCGCCGAGGACGCGCCCGCGCTGGTCCGAGTTCGCACCCACATCGGCTGGGCCAGCCCCAAGCAGGACAGCTGCAAGGCGCACGGCGAGCCGCTCGGGCCGGAGGCGGCCGCGGCGACCCGCACGGCGCTGGGGTGGACGACCGCGGAGCCGTTCGTCATCCCCGAAGAGATCAGGCAGCGCTTCCGCGAGCATGGACAACGGGGCGCGGCGCTGCACGGCGCCTGGGTAGGACTGCTCAAACGCTACCGGCAGGCCCACCCGGCGGAGGCCGCCGAGCTCGAGCGCCGCCTCGCCGGCGAGCTGCCGGCCGGGTGGGACGAGGCGCTGCCGTCGTTCCCCCCGGGGTCGCAGCTCGCGACCCGCCAGGCCTCCGGCACCACGCTCAACGCCCTCGCGCCGGAGTTCCCGGAGCTGTTCGGCGGCGCGGGCGACCTCGCCCCCTCGACCGACACGCTGCTCAAAGGCGAGCCCTCCGTGGCGCCAGGCTCGTTCGGCGGCCGCAACTTGCACTTCGGGATCCGCGAGCACGCGATGGCGGCGGCCGCGAACGGCGTCGCGCTGCACGGCGGGATGCGGGCGTTCGTCGCGACGTTCTTCGTCTTCTCCGATTACCTGCGGCCCGCGATGCGGCTGGCGGCGCTGATGAAGCTGCCGGTGACGTACGTGTTCACCCACGACTCGATCGGCCTCGGCGAGGACGGCCCTACGCACCAGCCCGTCGAGCACATGGTCGCACTGCGCGTGATCCCCAACATGGTCGCGCTGCGTCCCGGCGACGCCAACGAGACCGTCCAGGCGTGGCGGGCGGCGATCGAGCGCCGCGACGGCCCCACCGCGCTCGTGCTCACCCGGCAGAAGCTGCCGGTCCTGCCGCCGCCCCCGGCCGGCGCCGTGGCGCGCGGCGCGTACGTCCGCGCCGAGGCGGCATGCGGCGCGCCGGACGTCGTGCTGATCGGCACCGGGTCCGAGCTCGCCCTGGCGCTCGCGGTGCGCGAGGAGCTGGAGGCGCGCGGCGTCCCGACCCGCGTGGTCTCGGCGCCGTCGCTGGAGCTGCTCGGCCGCGAGAGCGCCGCCTACCAGCGCGAGGTGCTCGGACCCCGCCACGCTTTGCGCGTCGCGGTCGAGGCCGGCCGCGGCCAGGGGTGGCACCGCTGGGTCGGCGACGGCGAGATCGTCAGCCTGAACCGGTTCGGCGCCTCGGCGCCCGGCCCCGAGGTCATGGCC
>NCBR01000366.1 GCA_002279285.1 Acidobacteria bacterium 37-71-11 | reverse complement strand
CGACCATGCCGCCGAAGCAGTAGCCGATCGCCGCGATGCGCTTCTGGTCCACGAGCGGGTTGGCGCGCAGCACGTCGAGCGCCGCGTTGACCCGCGCCCGCGTCAGCGCGCGGTCGTTCTTGTAGATCGCGGCGGTCTTGGCAGCCTCCTCAGGCGTTGCCGGACGCACCCCCTTGCCATAGATGTCGGCGCAGAACGCCACATATCCGAGCTTGGCCAGCTGTTCGGCGCGGGACTTCACGTACCTGCCCAGACCGGTCCACTCGTGGACCACGAGAACACCGGGGCGGGGACCCTTGACCGCGTCGTCCCAGGCGAGGAACCCCTCGAGCGCGGTGTTGCCTTGCTTGTACTCCACCACTTTCGTCCGGACCTCCCCGCTGGCTGCCGAAGCTCCGAGGGCCAGCATCATCACCGTGGCCAACGTCCGCATGCTCCGTCCCCTTTCCTCCATCGCCCGGTTCAAGGCAGGCGCGTGAACCGGTATTCCCCTCGGAATGGCCATGGCGGAGCCGCCCGCAGGTGCCCGGGGCACGACCCTTCCGCCACAACGGGCGGGGGCAAGCTCCGCCCCTACATACGAACTGCCAAACCGGAACGTCGGTGCCCGGTACCCTGCTTCTAGTCGTACCCCTTCTCGACCATTGCCGCGACGACGGCGGTCTCGAGCCGGCCGCCAAGGTCGGCGCCGGCGTCGGGCGCCTCATCGGACCACTCGGCGACGGCGGCCTCGAGGACGGCCTGCGGCGTCGTGGCCACGGTGCGCGGAAGCCACTCCTGGCGCAGGCGCGTCTGCCAGTCGAGCCCGGCATCCGCAGCCGCACTGGTGAGCAGCACCAGCTCTCCAATCGGATCAGGCGTGGGCATGCGGGCCTCCTTCTTTTGAGTGTACCCCCGCGGTGGCGGTGCAATCAGTCCGGCCCGCCCCGCCTCACCTCGTGCGGTGCCAGACGGTGCCGTGCGGGGTGTCCTCGAGGACGACGCCGCGCGCGGTCAGCTCCTGGCGGATCGCGTCGGCACGGGCGAACTCCCGGGCCTTCCGCGCCGCATTGCGCTCGGCGATCAGCGCATCGACGTCGGTGTCCGCCGTGCCGGCGACCGCGGCTTTCGGCACGATGCCGAGGACGGCGTCAAGGTGCGCGAACGCCGCCTCGACGCGGCGGCGCCCGCCGTCCGCGATGCCGCCCGCATCGAGCGCCTGGTTGACCCTCGTGAGCAGGGCGTGGACCGCGGCTAGCGCCCGCGCGGTGTTGAGGTCGTCGGCAAGGCCGGCGTCGAACTCCTCGAGGAACTCGTCGACGGTGCCGGCAGGCAGGCTCCCCTCGCCGGGGACCGGCGGGGTGTGCGCGAGGCGGCGCAGCGTGTTGCCGATGCGCTCGACCCCTGCCGCGGCGGCGTGCAGGCCGTCGAAGGTGAAGTTGAGCTTCTGCCGGTACGGCACCGAGAGGAGGAGGTAGCGGATCGCGAGCGGGTCGTACCCCTTCTCCAGCAGGTCGCGCAGGGTGAAGAAGTTCCCCGCCGACTTCGCCATCTTTTGCCCCTCGACG
>NCBR01000022.1 GCA_002279285.1 Acidobacteria bacterium 37-71-11 | reverse complement strand
AGGCGTGGGTGACGTTGCAGCGCCCGCCGCCGGAGATCCGCACCTTGGCGAGCAGGCTCGCGCCCTTCTCGACCACGGTGACCTCGGAGGCCGGCGCCGCCTCGGCGCACGCAACCGCGGCGAACACCCCCGCCGCTCCCCCGCCCACCACGACGACCCGCCCGGTACCCACGCTTCGACTCTACCGCAGAGTGGCGCCGCCTTCACGGTTCTGCGGCGGTGCGTCGCGCACGACCTCGCCGGCCAGGATCGCCGGCAGCAGGCCGGGGCGGAGCGACGCGAGCAAGCGCGCGGCCTCCTGAGCCGCCTCGTCACGGCGGCCGGCCGCCAGCAGCGCCTTGGCGTTGCACGCGCGCGCCAGGCCGAGCAGCTGGTAGAGCATGAAGTCGTAGGCGCATCGCGGCTTGAGGTACGTCACGACGCTCAGGGTCGCCTGCACCGCCTCGGACGTCCGCCCGAGGGCGAGCAGCGCCATCGCTCGGGCGAGGTTGCACTCCATCGTGGCGTCGGGGTTCCGCTTCGCGGCATCGGCCATCGCGTCTGGGTCCGTCGGGCGCGTCTTGCCGAGTCTCCAACGGGCCAGGCAGGCAATGGCCTCACCGTCAGGCGCGGTGTCGAACGATCGGGCCTCGCAATCCTCGTCGTGGAGATCGTTCCACCACAGGTCGGCGCGGGCGCGCAGCTCGGCCTGCGCTCCGGCCGGCTCGACCGCTGGCCAGTCCGCGATCGCATCCCGGAGAGTGTCGCGGTCGTGCAGTTCGATCGCGACCCGCGTCAGCAGCTGCGTCGTGCGGAAGTGCCCCGCCGGTGTCACACCACGAGCGCGATTCCTTCTCAACGTGGCCTCCGCGCCGGTCAGGTCGCCCGCGATCGCTTGCAGGTGGCCGAGCGCCAGGCCGAGACTGTCGTTCCCGGTCGCCTCCCAACCGGCGCGCAGGCGCTCCATCCCGCCGGGGAGATCACCGATCTCGGCGTGGGCGCGGCCCGAGTAGAGCGCCAGCAGCGCGCGGTACGGCCGCTCGGCGAGCAGCGGCGCGGCGTCCTCGGTCAGCGAACGCTCGCGGTCGGGCAGGAGCGTGCGGTCGCCCGAGTTGGCGACGGCGAGCAGGTCCACCGTACGGGCGGTGACCGCGATCCTGAGCGCGCGCAGGTCACGACCCAAGTTGGGGCCGGTCGAGGGGTTGCCCCAACGGTCCACCGTGTAGCGCGTCCCGTGCACCGAGAACGTCGAACTCCCGTCCGGCTCGAGGACGAAGCCGGGGCCGGTGTCGAAGCTCCCCGGCGCCTCCTGCTCGAGCAGCGTGTACCAGGAGAGGGTGCTCCCGCCGGGGGTAATAGCCCCCGCGATCCCCTGGTCGTTGGCGTCAGGAAACGCGAGCCGCGCCCGGCTGCCCGGCGGGGCGAAGGCGAGTTCCGCGATCACCGGCGACGAGGCGAGCAACCCGTTGAACGCGAGGAAGTGGACGCGAGGGATCCTCGAGTTCGGCACCGGTTCGACTTGGAACAGCCAGCCGCCGGGGTGCGCAAGTACCATCTCCCAGCGGCCGATCCGCGGCCAGAACACGAACAGGTACGCCGTCCCCAGGATCCGGTGGCGGCAGTTGAGCAGGATCTCCCTCCGCCCGTCGCCGAGCAGATCGACGGCGTGCGCCGTCGGGACCAGGAGAGGCGGCGCGATCGGGGTGCGGTCGATCGCCGTTGCCGCCGCGTCCGGCCTGAACTCCGAGACCAGCCGGCCGTCAAGGCCGAGGACGACCACCTCGCTCGGGGGTTCGTGCTCCACCCGCACGTAGGTGCCGGTCTTGCGATAGGCGCACGCCACGACCTGCGTGGTCCCGTCGCCGAACAAGCTGGCGCGGTCAACCTCCTGAACGGGTGCGTCGCAGGTGAAACTCCACAGCGTGCGCCCCTGCGCGTCCAGCCCGCGCAGCCGGTTCCCGTCCGCAACGACGTCCGCCGCGAGCGGCGAAGCCTGGCCCCCGAGCAGCCGTCTCCCCACCACGAAGGCGGCGGCGACGGCGGCCACGGTCAACAGGGACACCGCCGCCAAGCGCCGCCAGAACCGCGGCGAGGCCACGGCGCGGCGCTGGTCCAGTACGCGCCGCGCCGTCGCCGCGTCCGGCCAGCGATCCCGCGGTTGCTTCTCCAGCAGACGCCGAACGAACCACGCCAGCCAGCGGGGACAGTCGAAGCGCAGCCGTCGTGGGTCGGGCGCCGGCCGTTCGATGTGCGCGTGCGCGACTTCGAAGTTGCTCGTTCCGTGAAACGGCATCTGGCCGGTGAGCAACTGGAAGAGGGTGACCCCCAGCGAGTAGAGGTCCGAGGCCGGCGTCAGCTCCTGCCCGCGGATCTGCTCCGGGCTCATGTACCCCGGTGAACCTACCGC
Source organism: Acidobacteria bacterium 37-71-11 (assembly GCA_002279285.1). Taxonomy (GTDB): domain Bacteria; phylum Acidobacteriota; class Thermoanaerobaculia; order Thermoanaerobaculales; family Thermoanaerobaculaceae; genus RBG-13-68-16. The sequence continues at coordinate 19,627 of NCBR01000022.1, read as the reverse complement.
CATCGCCGTCTGCGTCAGGTGCTCGCCATCCTGCTGCACCTTCACCAACCCGAGATCGCCGACCTTCACGCGTCCCTGCGCATCGAGGAGCAGGTTTGAGGGCTTGATATCGCGGTGCACGACCCCGTGGGCCTGCAGGTGTTCCAGCGCCACCAGCACCTGCTGCGCCACGGCCACGACGGCATCGGTCGCGAGCGCACCGTCCCGTTCCAGCTTGGCGGCCAGACTCCCCTGCGGCAGCCACTCCATCGCCAGCGCCAGACGGCCGCCCGCCTCGATCAACTCGTAGATCCGCACCAGGTCGGGATGCTGCAAGCTGCGCCCCAGCCGCACCTCGCGCCGCAACCGCCCAAGAGCGGCAAGCGATACCGCCGGGTGGAAGATCTTCACCGCCACGAGTTCGCCGAGCTGCTCGTCCATCGCGAGCCACACCTCGGCCTGCCCACCCTGCCCCAGCAGCCGCTCCAACCGCCACCGCGGCGGCAGCTCGAACCCCCACCCCGCCGGCCCTCCCACCACCGGGGTGCGCGTGTCGGTCTGCTTTCCCTCATTGCCCGCCTCACCCATGGGGATCACGGCTGAAAGTCTACACTCGCGCGGCGCTCGGCCCCCATCGCGTACGTCTCACGCGACGGCTCGGTGCGCTGCGACCGGCAGCCGGCGAGGCATCGCCCACATCGTCGGCCATCCCGGGCGAGCGCCAGGCGGCGGTGCCGCAAGAGCGAGGGACCGGGATAAACGGTCGGGAGAGAGCGGGTCCCCAGGAGCGACGAGGCGCCTGGGGACCCGGTGCAGCGAGGAGTGACCGTCTACTTCTCCATCTTCGGGTTCCAGACCTTCCACACGTTGCCGACGAGGTCCGGCCCGGGCTTGAGCGTCGGCTGGCCCGGCTGCCACCCCGCTGGGGTCGCCTCGGCCCCCTTGCTGGCGCGCACGAGTTGGAACGCGTGGAACTGGCGCACGGTCTCCGCGAACATGCGCCCGACCGGCGGCGTGAGCACCTCCATCGCCTGGACCACGCCGTCCGGGTCGATGATGAACCGGCCCCGCATCTCGATGCCCATGTTCTCGTCGTAGACGCCGTAGGCCCGGCCGATGTTGCCGGCCTGGTCCGCGACCATGTGGAACGGGACGCCGCCGTCGACCATCTTAACGAGCTCGTTGTCGTTCCACATCTTGTGGACGAAGTGGCTGTCAACGCTGACCGAGAGGACCTCGACGCCCAGTTCCTGCAACTTAGCGTAGTTGTCGGCGACCGCCGACACTTCCGTCGCTCAAACGAAGGTGAAGTCCCCCGGATAGAAGCAGAGCAAGATCCACTTGCCCAGGTAATCCGAGAGCTTGACGTTGGTGAAGCCGCCCTTGAAGTAGGCGGGGGCCTGGAAATCCGGGGCCTTCTGTCCCACGCGTGCGGTCACGGCCGTCTCCTTTCTCGTCTCGGGGGCCGGGGATGCCGGCGCGGAGGATGGGCCTTCGCCGACGACGCTCCCGGTGACGCGGGCGCATCCTTGGGGCTTGTCTGCCATCTCGCCTCCTTTTGTGCGTCTCCGAGAACAGTACTCGGCATCACGAGCGATGGTCAAGGTCGGGGCTGCACGCGGCTCCTTCGTCCGGACCCCGCCGCGGCTGTCGCCTGCGACGGCGAAGGCTCAACCTCCACCCCGCCCAGTTCCCGGGTCCCGGGCCACGACGAGTTGATCGATCGTCGCCTGGAAGCTGGCGATGGCCTCGTCGGCGTAGACTCTGAAATCCCGGTTGAGCCGCCGGTACCGCCTGCGCATTCGGGCCGCGCTGCGGTCCCGATAGGTCACCAACTCGGTGAGCGTGCGATCGAGGTCCTGCGTGGTGGCGGTCCTGACCCTCTCCTCGAGAGACTTCGCGAGCTCGTCCAGGCTTCGCTTGAAGCGGTCCACCTCCAGCAGGTTCCGCGTCATCTTGAAGTAGTGGTGCCCTTTGATCGCCATCGTCACGGTCTCGGCCACCATCCGGGGCCTGGCGAAGAAACCCTTGACGAGGAACCCCATGTAGGCCCAGGAGTAGCGGGAGAACGTCTGCACCAGCAACGAAAGCAAAAAGGCGCGGACCTCGGCCGCATGGACCCTCCGGTGGGACGTCCGGTGGATCTTGAGGTTCCTGAGCAGGTCGAGGCAGCGGCTGAAGTACCGGCTTGGCTTGTAGATCTCGGCGAGGACCCGCTTGTAGCCGGCGAGCAGCTTCCGCAATTCCATCCTGGGCACGAAGTTGAGCCTCAGGTCATGGGTGTTGTTGCCGGAGGATTCATCGGTGAGGCGTCCCTCCGCGGCGAGCCGCTTGTAGAGCCGCGTGTTCGGGATGGCGGTGAGGAGGCCCACCATGGCCGTGGGAATGGCGGCGTCCTGAATGAAGCGGATCTGGCGATCGAAGATGTCCTCCGGGTCGGTGTCGAAGCCGATGACGAAACCCCCAGCCACCTCCATGCCCCGGTCCTGGATCGTGCGCACGCTCGAGAGCATGTCCGACCTGAGGTTCTGCCTCTTGCCCACCGACTCCAGGGTGCAGCGGTCGGGGGTCTCGATGCCCAGGAACACCATGTTGAAACCGGCCTCGACCATCCCCTCCATCAGTCCATCGTCCTCGGCCAGGTCGAGCGTGGCCTCCGTGAAGAGCGTGAAGGGGTAGTTCCTCTCCTTCTGCCAGCTGGCAATCTGGGGCAGCAGGACCCTGACCTCCCTCTTGTTCCCGATGAAGTTGTCGTCCACAACGAACAGAGAGCCCCGCCACCCCTCCTCGTAGAGGGTGCTCATCTCGTTGAGGACCTGGGCGGGTGACTTGGTGCGGGGCGTGCGTCCGAACAGTTCGATGATGTCGCAAAACTCGCACGAGTGAGGGCACCCGCGGGAGTACTGGATCGCCATCGAGGAGTACTTCCCGCGACGAAGAAGATCGAAGCGCGGCAGTGGGGTGAGGGCGATGTCGGGCCTGGCCGGGTCGGAGTAGATGCGCTCGGCCCGACCGCGTTCGAAGTCGCGAAGGAACGGAGCAAGTGTGATCTCGGCCTCGTTGAGGACGAAGTGGTCAACGCCCTCGATACGCTCGGGTGACGTCGTCGGAAAAGGCCCCCCCGCCACGACCCTTCGGCCGTGCTCCTTGCACAGCCGAACCACGCGCTCGAGCGAATCCTTCTGGACGATCATCGACGACGTGAAGACGATGTCGGCGCCGGCCACCGCCGCGTCGGTGAGGGGCTCCACGTTCATGTCCACCAGCGTGAGGTCCCACTCCCTCGGGAGCAGAGCGGCTACCGTCAGCAACCCCAGCGGCGGCAGGCTCGCCTTCTTGCCGATGAACGGCAAGGCATACTTCATGCTCCAGAACGTCGGAGGCATCTCCGGGTAAACGAGCAGCGCCTTGAAGCTCATTCCGCCCCCTTTCGCCGAGGTCGGACATAGAGCCAATCTAAGGCCCGCCTGCTTCGGAGACAAGGGAGACCCGACGGAGCCGGACAGTCCCGACGGGTGAAGCGCGTTCCCGGTCCCGCCCACGCGGCGCGCCGCGGTTCCGCACAACCCCGAATCGGCCTTCGCCACGGCGCCATCGACATGGGGAGATGGCGAGCCCGGTACCCATGCGCACCGGCACGGCCCCGCCAGTCTTGGCGTAGACTGCGCGCCGGATGGATCGCTTGTCCGCCAACCGCCCGCTCCCCGCCCAGGCGCCCCGAACCCAGCCCCCGGCGGCCGCGATGCTCGCGACCCTGTTCTTCCGCGAGGCGGTGCGGGCGCTCGCCCGCCACAAGATGCGCAGCGCGCTCACCACGCTCGGCATCTGCATCGGCATCGCCGCCGTCGTCCTCGTCGTGGCGATCGGCAAGGCGGGCTCGCAACGCGCGGAGCAAGCACTGGCGAACCTGGGCGAGAACTTCGTCTGGATCGAGGCCGGCTCGCGCAACGTCAACGGCGTGCGCAGCGGCACCCTCGGCATGAACACCCTCACGGTCGGGGACGCCGAGGCGATCCGCAGCGAGGTGCCGCTCATCGCCCGCGTGACGCCGCAGGTTGACGGACATATCCAGATCATTTTCGGCAACCGGAACTGGGGCACGCACTTCCGTGGCGAGACCCCGGACTACCTGGCGATCAAGCGCTGGCCGGTCGCGACCGGGTACTCGTTCTCGCAGGACGACGTGGACCGCGCGGCCGCAAAGGTCCTGCTCGGAGAGACCGTTCGCCAGCAGCTCTTCGGCAACGCGAACCCGGTGGGCAAGGTTGTCCGCATGCAGGGCCAGCTCTTCCAGGTCACCGGCGTGCTCGCGGCCAGGGGCCAGACGCCCGAGGGGTGGGACCAGGACGACTGGGTCTTCGTCCCGTACACGGCCGCACAGAGGCGGCTCCTGCCCCACTTCCAGACGTGGCTCGACGACATCCTGTGCTCGGCGGTGTCGCCTCAGGCGGTGGAGCCCGCGATCCGCCAGGTGCGAGCGCTGCTCCGGGAGCGCCACCACATCCGCCAGGGGGCGGACGACGACTTCAACATCCGCCGCCCCGACGAGGTGCTCGGGGCGCGGGTGGCGGCGAGCGACGCCCTCGCGAACCTGCTCGTGTCGGTGGCGGCGGTCTCGTTGCTCGTGGGCGGCATCGGCATCATGAACGTGATGCTCGCCTCGGTCGCGCAGCGCACCGGCGAGATCGGCGTGCGCATGGCCGTCGGGGCGCGCGAGTCGGCGATCCGCATCCAGTTCCTCGGCGAGGCTGTCGTCTTGAGCCTTATCGGCGGCGTGTTCGGCGTCGCCCTCAGCTACGTGGGCGCGGCGGCCTTCGCGCGCACCCTGGCTTGGCCGATCGCGATCCCGCCGTCGTCGCTGCTCGCCGCCACCGCCGCCGCCGTGACGGTCGGCGTCGTCTTCGGCTACTTCCCGGCCTGGAAGGCCTCCCGCCTCGACCCCATCGAAGCCCTCCACCACGAGTAACTCACCGGCCGGCCTACGCGAACAGCTTCGCGCGCTCCGCGGCATGCGGCCTTGACTCCCCCATCCTCCATCGGGGTACCATCGGTCCAGGTGAGATAAGGAAATTCTCATCCCTTCACCGGATTCGGGAGGCGCACTCTGCCCCGGAAATCGATTGAGGGGCGCGGGGGAGGAGTCGGCATGGCCAAGCGTGAGCTGACGATCGGGGCGATTGCCGCAACGGCGCCCGCCGACAAGGTGACCATCCCGGCCGACGTTCTGACCACCCACGGCGTGATCGTCGGCATGACCGGCTCGGGCAAGACCGGCCTGGCCATCGTCATGCTCGAGGAGCTCGCCCGCCAGAAGATCCCGCTGGTGATCTGCGACCTCAAGGGCGACCTCGCCGACCTCCTGCTGGCGTTTCCCCATCTGGCGCCGGCGGACTTCGCGCCCTACCTCCCCGCTTCGACCCCCGCCGAGCAGCGCGAGGCCGCCGCGCAGGAGGCCGCGACGCGCTGGCGCGACGGCTTGACCAAGTGGGGGCTCGGCGAGGCCGACATTACCGCGCTGCGCAGCGCGCTCGCCTGGCAGCTCCTGACGCCGGGCTCGGGGCTCGCGCCGGTCAACCTACTGCCTGCCCTCGCGCCGCCCGCCGGCTACGACCCCGACCTCGACCCGGACGCCGCGCGCAGCCGGCTCGACGGCACGGCGGCAGGCCTGCTCGCGCTCGTCGATCGGGGCGGCGACCCGCTCACCGACCGCGATCACGTGCTGCTGACGACCCTGCTCGACGCCGCCTGGCGTGCCGGCCAAGCCCTCGACCTGCCGGAGCTGATCCGCCAGATCGTCGACCCGCCGGTCGCGCAGTTTGGGGTGCTCGACGCCGAGACGTTCTACCCCCGCAAGGAGCGGCAGGAGCTGGTGCTCGCGTTCAACACCGTGCTCGCGAGCCCGTCGTTCTCGGTCTGGACGCGGGGCGTGCCGCTCGCCGCCGAGCAGCTCATCGGCCCGCCCGAGGCGCCGAAGGGCACGATCCTCGCGCTCGCCCACCTCGCCGAGCGCGAACGCATGTCCTTCCTCACCCTGCTCTTCTCGACGATCCTTTCGTGGGCGCGCAGCCAGCCCGGCTCCGAGAGCCTGCGCGTCCTGCTCTACCTCGACGAGATCCAGGGGATCGTGCCGCCCTCGGCGCTGCCGCCGACCAAGCCGCCCCTGCTCACGTTGCTCAAGCAGGGGCGCGCCTTCGGCGCCGGCGTTCTGCTCGCGACCCAGAACCCGGTCGACCTCGACTACAAGGCGCTCGGCAACATGGGTCTCAAGCTGATCGGCCGCCTCGACACCGAGAACGACCGCAAGCACGCCCTGCAGGGCCTCGACCTCGGCGAGGACGACCTCGACGCCACCGTCGCCGGCCTCGAGCAGCGCGAGTTCCTGCTCGCCGGCGCGCGCATCGGCGCGCCGCGGGTGATCACCTCGCGGTGGGCGATGTCCTACCTGCGCGGGCCGCTGACGCTCGCCGAGCTCAAGCCGCTGCTCGCGGCCACCGGCGCGCCGCCGGCGCCACCGTCCCCGGTCCCGGCGGCCAAAGCCACGATGGCGCCGGTGCTGCCCGGCATCGACCAGCTCTTCGGCTCCGGCGAGGCGCTGCGCCCGGCGGTCCTCATCGAGGCGCGCGTGCTCTACCGCAAGGCCTCGCCCGCCCTGCAGCGCGAGGTCGACGGCGCCTGGCTCGCCCCGCTCGCGGGCGATCGCGTCGACTGGGAGCGTCTGGCGCAGAGGGAGCTGCCGGCGCTCGACGACGCGCGGCCCGCGGCCTCGACGCTCGCGCCGTTGCCGGGCAACGCGGCCGAGCTGGTGCGCGCCGCCTCGAAGGACTTCGTCCGCGAGATCGCCGCGCGGCCGCTCGGCATCAAGTGGCACCGCACGCTCAAGCTCGTCCAGGAGACCGAAGAGGACGACGCGCAGTTTTGCGAGCGATGCCTGGAGGCGGCCAAGGCCGGCAACCAGGACAAGACCGAGAAGGTGCGCGCCCACTACGAGGGCAAGCTCCGCCAGATCGACCAGAGACTCGGGCGCGAGGAGCTGGAGCTGTCCCGCGACCAGCAGGAGGTCGCCAACCGCGAGCGCCAGCAGACCGTCACGATGGCAGCCGGCGTCGGCGACGCGCTGCTGCAGGGGCTCGGCGCGCTGCTCGGCGGGCGGCGCTCGGGGCTGGGAGGCGCCGTGCGCAAGGGCGCGAGCACGTACCGGCAGACCACGGAGAAGGCGCGCATGGCCGACCGCGCCCGCGCCGAGGTCACCGAGTCCGAGCAGCAGATCGCGGCGTTCGAGGCGGAGAAGCAGAACCTCGCGCAGGCGATGCAGAAGGAGATCGACCTGCTCGACGAGCAGGCGGAACGGCTCGCCGGCCAGATCGAGCCGCTCCCGTTGACCCCCGGCTCCCGCGACATCACCGTCCGCCGTGTCGCCCTCGCCTGGCTGCCGGACGCCGATCTCGCGTAAGCCGAACGCTGGACGCGCCGCCAGCCCGCGCGGTGCGCCCGCGCCGCCGAGGGGCTATACTCTGCACAAGGAACGATCAGGTCATGGAACCGGGTGCTCGCCTGGGCCCCTATGAGATCGTCGCCCCGCTCGGCGCCGGGGGGATGGGTGAGGTCTACCGCGCCCGGGACACGCGCCTCGGGCGGGAGGTGGCGATCAAGGTACTGCCGGCCGAGTTCGCCGCCGATCCCGATCGGGTCGCGCGGTTCGAGCGGGAAGCGCGCGCCCTGGCCGCGCTCTCGCACCCGGGCATCCTCGGCATCTTCGACTTCGGCCGCGAGGGTGACGTCACCTACGCGGTCACCGAGCTGCTCGAAGGCGAGGACCTGCGCGCACGCCTGCGCCGCGAGCGTCTGCCGGTGCGCAAGGCCGTCGAGATCGTGGCGGCGGTCGCGGACGGCCTCGCGGCGGCGCACGGAAAGGGCATCGTCCACCGCGACCTCAAACCGGAGAACGTCTTCCTCACCAGCGCGGGCCACGTCAAGATCCTCGACTTCGGTCTGGCCCGCCTGGCCTCGCCGCTGCTCGCCGAGGCGCAGACGCGTTTGTCGATGCCGCCGGGCACCGTGGCCGGCACGGTGCTCGGCACCGTGGGGTATATGTCTCCGGAGCAGGTCCGCGGCGTGGAGGCCGACGCTCGCAGCGACATCTTCGCCCTCGGTTGCGTCCTCTACGAGACGCTGACGGGACGGCAGACGTTCAAGCGCGACACCGCGGCGGAGACGATGGCGGCGATCCTCCAGGAGCCCGCGCCGGAGATCTCCGCGTCGGGCGTCGCCGCCACGCCCGAGCTCAACGGGATCGTCGCCCACTGTCTGGAGAAGCAACCCTCCGAGCGCTTCCAGTCCGCCGGCGACGTCGCGTTCGCGCTGCGCTCGCTGGCGACCGGCGGCGCGCCCGCGCCGGCGGCCGCGAGCCGAGGCGCGACGAGGCGGTGGCTGGCGCCGGCGGTCGTCGGCCTGGCCGGCGCCGCGGCGGCGGCCCTGCTCCTGTGGTCGCCGTGGCGCACGCACGCCACGGCGGCCGCGCTCGCGCCCAGACGCATCGTGGTGGCGGCGTTCGAAAACCAGACCGGCGACGCCTCGCTCGACCCGTTCGGCCACATGGCCGCGGACTGGATCACGCAGGGGTTGTCGCGGATCCCCACGGTGGAGACGGTGCCGGCCGGCGCGGCGAGGCAGGCCGAGCAGGCGACCCTGCACGAGGGGACCCCGGGGGCTCGCGGGGACCCGGTGCGTGCGCTGGGCGAGGCGACCGGCGCGGGAATCGTGGTCTCGGGCTCGTACTACCTGCAGGGGCCGACCCTGCAGCTGCAGGCGAGGGTGACGGACGCGGCCACCGGAGCCCTCATCTACGCGGTCGGGCCGGTCTCGGGGGCGCGCGAGGTACCGACGGCGGCGCTCGACGCGCTCGGGCAACGGCTCATGGGCGTCATCGCGGCGCGCTTCGACCAGTCGCTGCTCAACCCCGAGCTCATTCATCCGCCGCTCTACGAGGCGTACCGCGAGTACGCGGCCGGGCTCGAGCTCTTCGGTCAGGACGACGCGCAGTCGATCCGCCACTTCCAGAAGGCCGTCGAAATCGACCCCGAGTTCGCCGCGCCGCAGGTCTACATCGGGTACGCCTACTGGAACAATGGCGACTACGCACGGGCCGACGCGATCGCCCGGCGGGTGAACGAGCACCGCGAGAAGCTGAGGCCGCTGGAGCGTCACGTCCTCGACTCCCTGCGAGCTTTGGTAGCAGGCCGTTACACGGAAGCGCTGCATGAGTTCCGCCAGGGCGAGAAGATGACGCCGAAGAAATCGCCCATATGGACTCACATGATCGGGTGGACCTGTATCGGCGTAAACCTGCCACGGCAAACGGTGGACACCTTTGCGAAGGTCAACCCCGAGTCTTTCTCCGAGGTTTACCCGAGCCTGGGGCAGTGGGCGTTCGGGGTCCTCCTCGCGGCGCACCACATGCTCTCCGAATACGAGCGCGAGCTGGAGGTGGCGGATCAGGCGATCCGGTCGTTCCCGGAACTCCTGACGTTTCGCGCCGCTAAGGTCCGCGCCCTGGTGGCGCTCGGGCGGCTCGACGAGGCGAACCGCGTGATCGACGACAGCCTGGCCGTGCCGTCCCGGGACATGACGCCGGCCGGTCTGATGCTGTCGGCTGCGGTGGAGCTGCGCGCGCACGGCCATCGGGCGGCCGCCCTGCAGACGGCCGCTCGTGCGGTCGACTGGCTGGGAAGCCGGCCTCCTTCCGAGACGACGAAGGACGAGCATCGCGTCGTCCTGGCGGCCGCTCTCTACGCCGCGGAGAGGTGGGACGAGGCGCGGCCCATTTACCAGGAGCTCGCGGCACGGGTCCCCCTGACCGGCGGCCACGGCGAGTCACCCAACGCGCCGCCCACACCGACGGACGTGTCCGAGACCGTGCGCGTTTCGCGGGCGATCGCCTATGCGGGCGCCCTCGGCGCCCTCGCCGCCCGCCGCGGCGACCGCGGCGAAGCGCTGCGGGTCTCGGCCGAGCTGGCCCGCCTCGACCGGCCGTTCCTGTTTGGCGCGCACACCTACGGGCGCGCCCGCATCGCGGCGCTCCTCGGCGAGCGGCAGCAGGCGGTGGACCTCCTGCGCGAGTCGTTCGCCCAGGGCAACAGCTACGGCGTGAACCTTCACCGCGCGATGGACCTCGAGCCGCTGCACGGGTACGCGCCCTTCGAGGAGCTCCTCAAACCGAAAGGCTGACCGCACCGAGCCCCGTGGCGCACCGCGGGCGGCGCGCTCGCGGCTTGACCGTGCCGCGGCCGCGCCTATGATTGCGCCGGAGTAGACGTGCTATCCATGTCCATCCACGAGCCCTCACGACTCCGTGGGGCTCCGGAAGAAGGGTCCCAGGCCGATCGATGACGACACCAACCCACTCCAGATTGACGCTGGCCGCGTCCCTTGTCCTGCTCGCATCGACCGCGGCGGTCGCGCACGCCGCCGAGTATCCCGCGCCGGTCGCCGGCGACTGCGTCCTGCACGACTTCCACTTCCGTTCCGGCGCGGTCCTGCCCGAGCTGCGCATGCACTACGTGACGCTGGGAACGCCCCGGCGCGACGCGGGCGGCGTCGTGCGCAACGCCGTGCTGATCCTGCACGGCACCACCGGCAGCAGCGCGCAGTTCCTGCAGCCGATGTTCGCCGGCGAGCTGTTCGGCAAGGAGCAACCACTCGACGCGACCCGCTACTACCTCGTCATTCCCGACAACCTCGGCCACGGCCGGTCGAGCAAGCCGAGCGACGGCCTGCGCGCGCGCTTCCCGGAGTACGGCTACCTCGACATGGTCGAGGCGCAGTATCGCCTCCTGACCGAGGGCCTGCACGTGAACCACCTGCGCCTGGTGATGGGCACGTCGATGGGCGGGATGCACACCTGGCTGTGGGGCGAGGTGCATCCCGAGTTCATGGACGCGCTCATGCCGCTGGCGAGCCTGCCGACGCAGATCTCGGGGCGCAATCGCGTCTGGCGGCGCGTGATCATCGACGCGATCCGCGGCTGCCCGGACTGGGACCACGGGGACTACCGCACCCAGCCGACCGGGTTGCGGGTCGCAGCGGAGATGCTCTACCTCGTGGGGAGCAACCCGGTTCTGCGCATGCGCGAGGCGCCCACGCTGGCCCAGGCCGACGAAACGCTCGACCGCTACGTGGCGCACGCTGTGAAGACGCTCGACGCCAACGACGTGCTCTACGCCGTCGCCGCGTCCCGCGATTACGACCCCGGGCCGGAGTTGGGGAAGATCGAGGCGCCGCTGCTCGCCGTCAACTCCGCCGACGACCTCATCAACCCGCCGGAGCTGGGCGTGCTCGAGCACGAGATCAAGAAGGTGAAGCACGGTGAGGCGGTCGTGATCCCCGCCAGCGACCAGACCGTGGGTCACGGCAGCCACACCAAGGCGGTGCTGTGGAAGCAGTACCTGGTCCGGTTGCTGCAGGGCTCGGAACGGGACTGAGGCCGCAATGCGACGGGTGCTGGGACCGCTGTCCGTTCTGGCGTGCGCGTTCCTCCTCGCCCCGTGCGCGAACGCCGCTTCCCGGGTGGGAGCGAGCGCGCCGGCCGCAGCCGCGTTTCTCCTCCACCCCGACGCGCCGGAGGTCAACCGCCAGGCGCCGCCGCGCTTCGACGTGCGCCTCGAGACGAGCAAGGGCCCGATCGTGATCGCGGTGCACCGCGACTGGGCGCCGCACGGTGCGGACCGGTTCTACAACCTCGTGCGCGCCGGCTACTACGACGGCGCGCGCTTCTTCCGCGTCATCCGCGGACGGTGGGCGCAGTTCGGCATCAACGGCGACCCGCGAATTTCGAACGCGTGGCGGACGCGGACGTTCGCCGACGACCCGCGCCGTGAATCGAACGTGCGCGGCACCGTCGCCTTCGCCTTCGCCGTCCCGAACGGGCGGACGACGCAGGTCTTCATCAACCTGCGGGACAACGCCGCCACTCTCGACGTCGAGCCGTTCGCGCCGTTCGGCGCCGTCGTCGAGGGGATGGACGTGGCCGATGCGCTCGACGCGGAGTACGGCGAGGCGTCGGGCAGCGGCATCCGCGCCGGCCGGCAGGCGCCGCTGTTCGAAATGGGCAACGGCTACCTCGAACGCAACTTCCCGCGCCTGGATTACATCGAGCGAACGACCGTGTTGCGTCCCGCCACGAGATAGGCACGCGCCACAGCCCGCATCGAGGCCCCGAGGGGGCAAGCCGAACCGCGCGGCCGCCCTGAGCCAGCGACTCGAAGGGTTTCAATCGCCCAACGCCCGGTCGCCAAGGACGCCCGTTCCGACGGTATACTCCCCCCACGGCAGCGCCGCGAAGACATCGCACGAAGGGGGAAGAGATGGAGGATCGGCTCGCGCGGGTCGAGGCGAGGCTCGAGGCCCTTGCCCGAGCTCTCGAGGACGTTTCCGGTCGCCTTGTGGCGCTCGAAAGCGTCGCGCGAGGCGAGGGCGCCACTCAACGACCCGCCCCACCCCCGGCGGTGCCGGCGGCCGTGCCCCCCGTTGTGCCGGCGACCGCGGCGACGGTGCTGCCGCTCCTCGGCCGCGTGTTCCTGGTGCTGGGCGGCGCGTGGCTGCTGCGCGCACTCACCGATGCCGGCACGCTGCCGCTCGCCGGCGGCGTGACCGCCGGCCTCGCGTACGCCGGCGTATGGCTGGTCCTCGCGGACCGCGCGGGCGCGGCCGGGCGGCGCTGGAGCGCCGAGGTGCACGGCGTAACCGCGACCCTCATCGCCTTCCCACTCGTGTGGGAGGCGGCGACGAAGTTCAAGGTGCTTTCCCCTGCGGCCGCGGCGGCGGTGCTGGCGGTCGTCGCCGGCGGCGGCCTCGTCGTGGCCGCTCGCCGATCCCTCGCGGCGCTCGCGTGGGCCGCGACTCTCGCCGGCCTCGTCACGGCGATCGCCCTGATCGCCGCCACCCATGCGATCGCCGTGTTCGCCGCGCTGCTGGTGGCGCTCGGCGTCGCCACCGTGTGGCTCGCGTACGCGCGCCGGTGGTTCGGACTCAGCTGGATGGCGGCGCTCGTCGCCGACCTCGCCGTGGCCGGAGCCGTCGCGCTGGTGACCCAGGCCGGCGGACCGCCGGAAACGTACCGCGACCTCTCCACGGCGGCCGTCGAGGCGGTCGCGCTCGCGCTGCTCGTCGCGTATCTGGCGACGTTCGCGGTGCGGACGCTGCTGCGCCGCCGCGACGCGAGCGTCTTCGAGGCGGTGCAAACGGTCGCCGCCCTGCTCGTCGGCTTCGGCGGCGCGGCCGAGGTCTCGCGGGCCACCGGCACCGGCGGGATCGCGCTCGGCGTCGCGGCGCTGGCGACGGGTGCGGCGTGCTACCTGATCGCCGAGGCGGGCGCAGCCGGCCGCGTCGGCCGGGGCGTCAACTACGTCTTCTACAGCTCGCTCGCGCTCGTGCTCGTGCTGGCCGGGACCCCGCTGGTGGCGGCCTCCGCGACGCGGTCCGCGCTGTGGTGCGGGTTGGCGATGGGAGGCGCGGTCCTCGGTTGCAGGCTCGACCGCCCGGTGATGCGCGCCCACGCGGCCGCTTACCTCGTCGCGGCCGGCGTGGTATCCGGACTGCTGCCGTTCGCCGTCGGGGCGTTCGTGGCGGCGCCCGCCTCGCCAGCCGACGCCGGCCCCACCGCCCTCTGGCTCACACTCGCGACGTCCATGGCCTGTTACGCGGCACTGGCCGTCCTGGGACGCCGCGGCGACGTTTCGTGGCCCACCCGGCTCCCGGAACTGGTTGTCGCCGTCGTCGCAGCGCTCGGCGTCGGGGGGGCGCTCGTGCTCGCCGGCGCCCGCCTGCTCCCGCTCCACGAGGGCGCGCCCGACCCGGCCGCGATGGCCACGCTGCGCAGCATCGTCCTCGCCGTCACCGCGCTCGGCCTCGCCGCCGCGGGCCGGCGGGCCGGGCGCGAGGAGCTTGTCTGGCTCGTCTACCCGGTGCTCGCCCTGGGCGGCCTCAAGCTGCTGGCGCAGGACGTGCCCCAGGGGCGTCCCGACACCCTCGTCCTGTCGTTCGCCCGGAAGGCTCCGGGGCGCCGCACTATTGGTGGCGATCCCAACGCCGATCGAGGGGCGACGAGAGTGACAGTCATTCCTCTACGACGGACGAGGCTCTGGTATCAGCTCTCCTTCACTCTTCAATCCCCGCTCGTTGAGGGTTCGTCCCCGACGAACAGCACCGGCAGCCCCTTGGCGGCGGCGGTCCGGTTGTAGGCGGGCACGTCGTTCTTCACCAGCGCGGAGAACGCGTCGAGCGCCTTGAGGACCTCGGCGTGGACCGCCGCCAGCTCCTCGGTCACCACCGGCCGCGGCGCGGTGTCGTACGACATCGCCACCAGCATCATGAGCCCCGACACCTGGTCGTGCAGGCGCGGCAGGAAGTGGATGCTGTCCTCCCCGACCGCCCCCTGGACCTTCGTGTTGTACGCCGACTCGATCAGACCTCCGAGCTTCTTGTCGAGGGCCGTTCCCTGGTCGAGTACGCCCTTGTAGGCGGGCGGGACCTTCTTCTCGGTCCCCTTCTCCCCGCCGAAGAGGACGGCCTTGCGGGTGGCCGCGAGCTGATCCCGGAGGTCCTGCACACGGTTGAGCATGACGTTCACGGCGGCGGTGTCGGCGCGCACGCCGAGCGCCGCCTTGAGCTGCGCCTGGGCCGCGGCGTGGTCGAACGGGAAGCGGGGGTCGGGTCCGACGGTGATGGTCGCCTTCTCGCTCCGGCCGCCGGCGGTCACCGCGACCGTGTAGGCGCCGGGGAGGACGAGCGGACCCGAGGGCCGCCAGCTCTCCTCGCCCTCCTCCCGCTCCGGTGCCTTGGTGATCGCGCGCGAGAGTTTGGTGGCCGGGCCATAGCGCAAGTTCCAGGCGACGCGGTTCATCCCCTGCTTGCCGGGTCCGTGCAGCGTGCGCACCACCTCGCCGGAGGCGTCCGTGACGACGATCGTCACCGGCTCCTTGGCCAGCGCCCCCTTCGGCCCGGCGATATCTCCGTTCTCGCCCTTGGCCGCAGCGTCCGGCTTGATCTCCTGCTTCAGCCAGTAGTTGATCACGGCGCCGTCGGGCGGGTTGGGACCCTCGTAGCGGCTGGCGCGGTTGTTCTCGCTGTTGTGCCAGACCTGGAAGAACTCCGCCGGCTGCGGCGGGAAAATGTGCAACTCGGCGCTCTCGACCGCAGGCGTGAGTTGCTCGAGCGGCGTGATGTCGTCGAGGACGAACATACCGCGGCCGTGCGTGGCCACCACCAGGTCGTGGCGCCGCTTCTGGAAGGTGAGGTCGAAGACCGGCGTCGTGGGGAAGTTGCTCTTCAGGGCCCGCCATGAGGCGCCGCTGTCGGCCGAGTAGAAGAGGCCGCGGTCGGTGCCGGCCACGAGCAGGCCCTTCACGTTCGGGTCTTCGCGCACCACGAACACCGGCGAGCCGGCGGGCAGGCCAGCCGAGATCGGCTTCCAGCTCCGGCCGTAGTCGTCGGTGCGGTAGACGTACGGCCGGTTGTCGTCGAGCATGTGCCGGTCCACGGAGGCGACACACACGGCCGCGTCGAACGGCGAGGGGTCGATCTGGACGATGCGGCCCCACGGCGCCAGGCCCGCGATGGTGCGGCCCACTTCCGTCCAGTTCGACCCGCCGTCACGCGTGACCTGGATCAGCCCGTCGTCGGTGCCCACCCAGATCACCTTCGGGTCCACGCGGGAGAGGCCGATGGAGAGGATCGTGTCGTAGTTCTCGGCCCCCGAGATGTCGTAGTTCACCGGGCCGCCGCTGAGCTGTTGCTTGCTCTTGTCGTTGCGGGTGAGGTCCGGGCTGATGGCCTGCCAGGTGGTGCCGCCGTCCGTCGTCTTGAAGAGGACGTTGGCGCCGAGGTAGACCTCGTTCGCGTCGGTCGCCGAGACCGCGAGCGGCGACGTCCAGCCGTAGCGGTACACAAGCTCCGCTTGCGGCTTGGGAGGCTCGAACCCGCCCGCGACAGTGGGCCGGACGTTGCGCATCAAGCCCGTCTTCAAGTCCAGCCGCGCCACCCAGCCGCCCTGCATGTCGGCGTACACGATCGAGGGATCGCTCGGGGCGGGCACGGCGTACTCGCCGTCGCCGCCGGCCAGCGTGAACCAGCCGGTGCCATCCATGACGCGGCCGTGCGGGTTGCGCGAGGGCCCCATCCAGGCGTTGTTGTCCTGCAGACCGCCGCTGATGCTGTAGGGGACCTTGTCGTCCACCGCAACCTGGTAGAACTGCTCGATGGCCAGGTTGTCGAGGAAGCGCCAGGTCTTGCCGCCGTCGTGCGAGCTCCACACGCCGCCGTCATTCCCGTTCACCATCACGTTCGGGTGCTGCGGGTCGATCCAGAGCGCATGGTGATCGACGTGGACGCCCTTGGCGATGACGTGGGCCGTCTTCCCGCCGTCGTCCGACTCCACCAGCTCCATCGAGCAGAAGAAGAGCTTGTTCTCGTTGTTGGGGGCGACCACGAAGTGGGAGAAGTAGAACGGCCGCACGTCGAGGAGGTGGTTGTCGCTCACGGCCCGCCAGTGCGTGCCGAGGTCCTCCGAGTCCCACAGCATCCCCTTCTTGGCCTCGACCAGCGCAAACACGTGCTCCGGGTGGCTGGGCGCCGCGGCGAGCGCGATGCGCCCGTACGGCTTCTCGGGCAGACCCCCGTGCAGCTCGGTCCACGTCGTCCCGCCGTCGGTGGAGCGGTAGATCCCGCTCCCCGGCCCGCCGTCCTCCAGGCTCCACGGGTAGCGCACCACCTGCCACATCGCCGCGAGCAGGACCTGCGGGTTGCCCGGCTCCATGATCAGGTCGGCGCATCCGGTCGTGTCGTTGACGTAGAGCACCTTCTCCCACGTGGCGCCGCCGTCGCTGGTGCGGAACACGCCGCGCTCGGGGTTCGGGCCCCAGGCGTGCCCGACCACGGCGACGAACGCCCGGGCCGGGTCGGTCGGGTCGACGACGATACGGGCGATCTGGCCGGCGTCCGGCAGGCCGGCGAACCGCCAGGTGGCGCCGGCGTCGGGCGAGACGTAGACGCCGTGTCCGGTCATCACGTCGTTGCGGATGTTGGCCTCGCCCGTCCCCACCCAGACCACGTTCGGGTTCGAGGGCGCGAGCGCGATGGCGCCGATCGAAGCGACGGGCTGCTTCTCGAACACCGCGGTCCACGAGTTGCCGCCGTTGGTGGTCTTGAACACGCCGCCCGCGGCAGCTCCGACGTAGAAGGTGTCCGGATGGCCCGGCACACCCGCCACCGCCGTCACGCGCCCGCCGGCGATCGTCGGGCCGATCGCCCGGAACTTCAGCCCCGCCATCGCATCCGGCGGCTCCTTCGCCCCGGGGACCACGGCGGCGAGGACCGCCGTCGCCAGAGAAAGGACCGTAACACCCAGGACAGCGCAACGCACGCCTCGTCGATACGCTCTCATCGCTTCCGCTCCTTCCGCCGCCCTCTCGGCGGCCACACGAACAAACCGGGAAACCTCGCCCCGCCCGTCGAAGTTCCACCCAGCTTCCCCGGAGCAGGCGGGTGGCGGCCGATTGTACTAGTCGGACTCGGCCGGCGGGGCGGCGCGCTGCGGCGGGAGGGCCGCGGCCGGGGCCGGCTTCCACTGCGGCCGGGACGCCGCGTCGGCGATCCGCCGCCCGAGGTTCAGGATGAACTGGCCCTGCTGCACCATGCCCCGCAGGTCCCACGAAGGATCGAAGTCGTCGCTCTCCTGGTGGTACCGGTTGAGGAAGGTGCGGGCCTTCGCCCGAGATGCATCTCCGTTCTCCAGGTAGTCCCGCTGGCCCGCCAGCGAGAAGCCCGGGGAGAGCGCGGGGATACCCGCCTTGGCGAAGGGGAAGTGATCGCTGCGGAAGTAGAGCCCCTGCACGTCCGGCTCGGAACGCCGCAGCACCATGCCCATCGCCCGTGCGGTCTGCTCCCCAAGCTGCTGCAGGTCGCTGCGCTCGCCCCCGAGGAACTCGATGTCGCGGGACGGGCCGACCCAGTTGAGGCTCTCGAAGTTGAGGTCGGCGACGGTCCGGGCCAGGGGCCAGAGGGGCCGCTGAACGTAGGCGGACGCGCCGAGCAGCCCCTGTTCCTCGCCGCACGTGAAGAGAAACATCTGCGAACGGCGGGTCGGGTGGCCCACCGAGGCCTGGGCGTCGGCGAGTAGCGTGGCCAGGGCGCTCGCGTTGTCGACCGCGCCGTTGTAGATCCGTCCGTCCTGGATGCCCAGGTGATCCCAGTGGGCGCTGTAGATCACCAGCTCGTCCTTGAGCTTGGGGTCACTCCCTTCCAGGACCCCGGCCACGTTGAACTGCGGGAAGCTGCGGATCGCGCTCACCAGCCGGCCCTCAGCGCGCAGGTCCAGCTCCACGGGACGGAAGTCTCGGCGCTGCGCCTGGCGCCGCAGTTCGTCCAGATCCCTGCCGGCGAGCGCGAACAGCTTGCGCGCGGCGCCCTCGCGGATCCACCCCTGAAACGGCGTCAGTCGGGGGCCGTCCTGGAGCTGGAACCGCTCGCCCTGAAATCCGTTGCGGGCCACCGGCCAGCCGTAGGTGGCGCTGGCGTCGGTGTGGATCAACAGCACGCCGGCCGCGCCGCGGCGCGCGGCCTCTTCGAACTTGTAGGTCCAGCGGCCGAAGTAGCTGAGGTCCTCACCTTCGAACCGCCCGGGCTCGGCCGCTGTCGGAGGGGGCTCGTTGACCATCATCACCAGCAGCTTCCCCCGGCAGTCCACGCCCTTGTAGTCGTCCCAGCGCTCGGCGGGCGCATCGATCCCGAACCCGACGAACACCACTGGCGCGTCGAGCGCGTTGTCGGGCATCCCGTTGCCCGCTCCGTAGACCACCTCGTCGGCGAACGCGGGGTTGAACTCCCCACCGCCGGGGTGGCGGAACGCGAGCCGGCTCTGCTGGGTGAGCAGCTTCACCCCGACGACGTCCACCCGCTGCAGGAAACTGTCCCCCGCTGCGGGCGCGAGGCCCAACGCCCGCAACTGCGCTTCCAGGTACTTCACCGCCAGGTCCCCGCCCCGCTGGCCCGTCCCCCGTCCCTCCAGGAGATCGTCCGAAAGAAACGCGATGTGGGCCCGGATCGGTGCCTCGCGGACAGTCGGACCGCCTGAGGCAACGGAACCGGCGGCCGCGAGGAGACAGAGCATCAAGGTGGCAGGCATCGGCAGCTCCCGCACGGATCTTACACTGTCGGCCGTCAGGTTGCGGACAAGCTCATGGGACGCAGGTGCAGCCCAGTCTTCGCTCCCAGGCCAGCGGCGCTCACGGCCAGGTCAGCCATGCCCATGCCGGTGGTGGAGGTCGGGGTAGTGGGGATGCGAGTGGATTAGCGGCTAGTGGACGTGAAGGTGGCCGTGTGGCTGTCTCTCCTCCGGAACGGGCTCGTGCAGGTGCGCGTGATGCTCGCCGTTGACGTGCCGCTGCTCGTGTTCCACAGATTCGTGCGCATGGTCGTGGATGTGCCGCTCGGTGAGGCGGAGCCAAGCGTCGAGAGCCATCAACGGCCCGCTACCGCGAGCCGCCAGCTCGTGCGGTCGCCCGTCTTCCACACGGGTGGTCACACGCGATCTGGCGACAAGGGCCATCAGCATTGACGAATCGACATGTGAGTGGAATTTACGCGTGTGACTACAGAG
>NCBR01000173.1 GCA_002279285.1 Acidobacteria bacterium 37-71-11 | reverse complement strand
TGCGGGCGAAGGCGCCCAGGCCCGGCTCGTCGAGCTGTTCCAGGCAGCGTCCCGCCATCTCCGCCTCGTTGACCGTCGGGCAGAACGGCGGGGCCTGACCCTCCTCGCTGCGGCACACGCGCCGGGCCGGGTCGAAGGGGCAGACGGCGCAACGGGGGCTCTCGGACTCCATGGGCACTTCCTCCCGGCGCGATTGTAGGTCCCCCGCCAGCACCGCGCTTTGCTCTCGATCGCCGCTCGCGAGCGCGTCGGAGCGCGGGCGAGGCACGCGGCGGGGCGGCGTCGCGCGGACGAGGCGTCTTCTCGCCGAATGGACGTCCTCGATCGCCGACTCGCCAGTGAGCTCGAGACGATCTCGTCGCGACCCGCTCGGGTCCGCTCCGGGCGCACCCGGGTTGGAGCCAGGAGGATTTCTCAATGCGTGCACGCATCGTGGCGGCAGCCGTGGCTTGCATCGTGGTTTCAGGCGTAGCGCTCGCGGCGCCGATCACCTACACCTTCCAGGCAACCGGGAGCGGCACGATCGGGACCACGCCGTTTTCGAGCGCGTCGTTCACGATCACCGTGACGGCGGACACCACGGGGATCACCGTGATTTCGCCCGGGCTCATGTACAACCCAGGCCTCACCTCGACGATCGAGATCGCGGGAGTCGGTACGGCCACGTTCACGGACCCCAAGCAGGTCCTGGTTGCCCAAAGCGCTCCCGGGGTTGGGTTTGAGAAGAGTGGCGGCTACAACCTCCTCGACATCGACAACTCGAGCTTCGCCACCTACGACCTCTCCACCTCGTTTGGGCCGGCAACCGATCCGGCTCCGTCCCCAGTCGACCAGTTTTCCAACATCGCCACGAGTCTCGGCGCGCTCACCTTCACTTCCTACCAGGACGCGACGTTCACCGCGGCGCTGGGCGGACAGCAGATCCCGACCCTGTCGCTGCCGGGTCTGGCAGCGCTCGCGATGCTCCTGCTCGTCGCCGGAGTCCTGGTGTTGCGGCGGATGGGCTGAGTGGCCTGACCGGCATTCAGCGGACGCGAGCCGGTCAGCGGGTGGCGGCAGCCGCGGGTGCCGGGGACGGTGACGGCGTCGGGGTTGGCGTCGGCGTGGGTGTCGGGGGCCGCTCTGCCGTGAGGTGACGGCGGACGCGTCCGAACGATCCCGGGGTCGGGGTCTCAGTCGGGGTCGGCGTCGGCGTGGTGGAGACGTCCCACGTCGGGTAGACGTCAACGGCGCCGCCCGCGATCGTCACCGTGTACTCGGCGGCGTCCTTCGCCACCTCGACGACGGTGCTGCCGGCGACCTCGTCGAACGCCGCGTCCGGCGCGACGCCGGCGCCGGCCTCCGTCCAGTAGGTGTGGACGCCGTGCGCGTGCAGGCGGGCGAGACAGTCCGCGGTGGGGAAGCCGTAGCTGTTGCCGTCGCCGACCGAGATGATCCCGATCCGCGGCGTGGTGGTTGCGAGCCAGGCGTCGTTGGTGCTGTAGCGGCTGGAGTGGTGGTGCACCTTGTAGACGTCGATGCGGCCGACCAGGGGCGCGACGGAGGTCTCGATGTCGGCGTAGCTGCCGGTGTCGAAGCCGGAGAGGTCGCCGCCCAGCTCGGCGCGGAAGTGGCCGTAGCGGACGACGGCGACGACGCTGAGGTCGTTCTCGTTGGTGGTCGGGACGCCGTTGCCGTTGAGAGCGACGATCGAGATCGTGACCGGGTCGGGCCACTCCTGGTCGAGGGTGATCACGGTCGAGGTGGTGGCGGTCGCGCGATGGGACCCGACCGCCTGCACGTACTTCGTGTAGCTGGTCGTGGTGTAGCTGCCGCCGCGGTCGTACGCCGCGCCGGCGAGCGGGAAGGCGGTCAGGACCTCCTGGGTGCAGCCGATGTGGTCGTCGTGGTAGTGGCTGGCGATGTGGACGTCCACCTTGGTGACGCCGATCTTGGCGAGGTACGCGAGCGGCTTGTCGCAGTGGTCGCGCGCGCCGTCGTCGAAGAGCACGACCTCGCCGTGCGGCGAGATGAGCACCTCGGCGTCGCCCTGGCCGACGTCGATGTAGTGGATCTGGAGCTTGCCGTTGGCCTGGCCGAACGCGGCCGCGGCGGCAAGCCAGATGGCTCCGACGAGAAGTAAGGTCCGCTTCATCACCGATCCCTCCCCTGGGTGGCGCTCAGTGCGCGCCGCTATCGCCCGCACGGCCCCGGCTGGCCCGCGGCTGCGACGGGGCGAGCACCCGCGGGCGCACGCCGCACCGCCGGCGGTGGCGCCGTCTGCTTCCCGTCTTGTGCTGCTGGCTCGTGCGCGGTGGTCAAGTTCCCCGTACTGTCGTTCCGTCCCGTGGAGATCGCCGCTGCGAGTTCAGCCGTCGTGGCCGGCCCGTCGCGCCGCCACGCAATGCCGACGTGCCGCCCGCGATCTTAGCAAAGCGGCCGCGCGCTCACCGCCGCGGCGCGCGCCCATGATCGTGCCATGGCCACGGGTAGAATGAGCCAGGTCCGCAGACAAACGTTCCAACGGTCCTACAGCGATGTTGCGATGGACCCGAGAGGAGGGTGAAGCATGCGGCGTGTTCGCGTCCTGACGTTGGGCCTGGCGGCTGTGGCTACGTTTGCTCTTGGCGCCACCATCGCCACCGACAAGCTGCCGGCCGGCTTCGAGAGCCTGATCCCGAACGGGTACCGATTGGTCTCGCCCGGCTGCACGAACTACGGCGGCATGGTGGGCATCACGTTCGTCGCCGCCAAGGAGTTCACCGGTCACCACTTTCACTTCAACAGCGAGTACAACGTCGACCTCTTCTTCTACCAGACCCGGAAGGGTTGATGGCCATGCTCGCGAAGCCGTATCAGACGCAGTTGACGCAGGACATCGCGTCCACGCGCCGGAGCTTCAATGACAGAACCTCGGATGCGCTGACCGGATACGACACACCGAAGGAAACGCAGTACGCCTGGGGCTGGGGCATCACCCAGCGCACGTCACATCGCTACATGGGAGCGGGCACGGCGCCCGACGATATCGAATACGTGTGTCAATACTTCGGCCTGATCCTCAGCGACACCACGGTCAAGCGCTTCAAGCTCTCCGTCAACGGCGTGAGCAGTCCCTCCGACGCCGACCGATGGGCGGCAACGGTAGCCGAGAAGGTCGCGAAGACGGGGGTTGCGGACATCCAACAATAGGCGGGGACCTCGTCGCCACGTCGCGACAAAAAACCCCACAGGGGCCGGCATCCGCCGCCGGGCGCGGCAGCCGCGTTCGTCACCCCGATCCGCCAGC
Organism: Acidobacteria bacterium 37-71-11; assembly: GCA_002279285.1. Lineage (GTDB taxonomy): Bacteria > Acidobacteriota > Thermoanaerobaculia > Thermoanaerobaculales > Thermoanaerobaculaceae > RBG-13-68-16. The sequence goes on along the minus strand of NCBR01000173.1, from coordinate 6,455 downwards.
ACCTTTCCGGACACGCGAGTCGGGAGCCGGAGGTGCAGCCCCGGCCTGCCTCCGGCCACGCCCACCGATCCGCTGAAGCCTAGTGCGGGACGCCCGGCCGGTAGGAATAGAAATGCGGCTCCCACTGCGCCTTGCGGATCAGATCGCCGAGTTCGTCGTCGCTGCGCAGCAGGCCGAGACCGGCGTCGCGCGCCTCGATCGCCACCGCTCTTGCGACGGTGAACGCCACCTCGCGGATCGCCTCCATGTTCGGCAGGAGCAGGCCCTTCTCCAGCTCGGCCTCGCTCACCATCATCGCGAGAGCCTTGCTCGCGCGGATGAACATGCGGTCGGTCACCTTGGACGCCTGCGAGACGAGGGCGCCGAGGCCGACGCCGGGGAACATGTAGAGGTTGTTGCACTGGGCGACGGCGACCTCGCGCTCCCCCACCCGCACCGGCGCGAACGGGCTGCCGGTGGCGATCAGGGCGCGCCCGCCGGTGGCGGCGAGCGCCTCCTCGGCGGTGCACTCGCTCTTGGTCGTCGGGTTGGACAGCGCCAGGATCACCGGCCGCGGGTCGTTCGCCCCCATCTGGCGCAGGATCTCCTCGTCGAACATCCCGCGCTTGGCGGTGAAGCCGATCAGGGCGGTGGCCTTGGCGTTGCGCAGCACGTCCTTGAGGTCGATGCGGCCGGGCGCGGCGAGCGTCCACCCCGCCACCGCGGCGCGCTCCTGCGCGAACGGCTTCTGCTCGTCCTCGAGCTTGGGGTCGTCCTCGACCAGGAGCCCTTGCATGTCCACCGCGAAGATGCGGCGGCGGATCTCGTCCTCCGGCAGCCCGTCCTCGCGCAGGACGGCGCGGATGGCGTGCGCGGTGCCGGTGCCCGCCTGGCCCATGCCGACGATGACGAAGCGCTCGCGCTCGAAGCTGCTCTTCTTGATGCGCATCGCGGCGAGCAGGGCGGCGCTGGCGGTCACGCCCGTGCCCTGGATGTCGTCGTTGAACGAGAGGCAACGGTCGCGGTAGCGCTTCATCAGCTTGAACGCCTTGTGCTTGGCGAAGTCCTCCCACTGCAGGAGGGCGTCGGGGAAGTTGCGGCGCACGCCGACGACGAAGCGCTCGATGAAGCGGTCGTACTCCTCGCCCTCCAGGCGCGGCTTGCGGATGCCCATGTACAACGGGTCGTCGAGCAGGCGCGGGCTGTTGGTGCCGACGTCCAGACACACCGGCAGGCAGCACGCCGGGTGGATGCCGCCGGCGGCGACGTACAGGCTGATCTTGCCCACCGGGATGCCCATGCCGTCGGAGCCGAGGTCGCCGAGACCGAGGATGCGCTCGCCGTCGGTGACCACGATCAGGCGCACGTGCGGCAGCGAGACGTTGGCGAAGATCTGGTCGATGTTGGCGATGTTCTCGGGGTGGATGTAGACGCCGCGCGGCCGCCGCATGATGTGGGAGAGCTGCAGGCACGCCTGCCCGACGGTGGGGGTGTAGACGATCGGCATCATCTCGGTGAGGTTCTCCGTCAGCAGGCGGTAGAACAGCGTCTCGTTGCGGTTGAGCAGGCCGAGCAGGAACAGGTAGCGCTCCATGTCGTCGGGCTTGCGGCGGTAGCTTTCCAGGGTGCGCGCGACCTGCTGCTCGAGGGTGGAGACCCCGTACGGGTGCAGGCCGACGAGCCCGAGGCTCGCGCGCTCGTTCACGGTGAAGTGGGAGCCCTTGTTGAGCAGCGGGTCGGAGAACAGTTGCTGCCCGCGCAGGTAGACCTCGTAGTATTCCTCGCCCGTGAGGGCGTCAACTTGAAACGAGAATGTCTTCATATGTTACCTAGCCTTTCTCAACATTCAAGTACTACGTCGTCACAAGCGCATCATACAACCGCCGGCGCGCAATTGCCAGCCTACCGCATCCCGGCACGTCGCGCTCCTCGCGGTACCAGGTACCTCATTGTTCCATTTTTGGTGCGCGCCGGGCTCGACCACCGAATCGCAGTTTCACCTTCCCGATCGATCGAGCGAGCGGCGGGCTGGGGTGACATGGTTGTTGAGCACCTTCACCCTCCGTGGGAAGAAGGACGGCGTCTCTTTCCAGCGCCAGTTGGGCCCATCACCGGAGTCGGTCGGCAGCGCGATCCGCCCCATCTCCAAAGGGGACCGATTGCGTCGGTGAAGGCAACCCGCTGGCTTCCATGGCCGCGTATCGATGCGGCGCGAGCGGTGAATCCCGGGAGGTGTCTGGTGCGCGTGGCAAGGTTGCTTCGCGGGTCCGCAGTCCTCGTTTCGTTGGTTCTTGCCGCAGAGGCCCAGGCGGGGTCGTTGGCGTTCTGGGATTTCGAGAACACGACCAGCGTCGGTTCGATCTCGACGTCGAACGCGCTGACGACCGCGCCGGGCATCAGCAACGCGTTCGTCTCGCAGAACGGCGGTGGCCCTGCGGAGAACCTCGGCTCCATCTGGTTCCTCACGCGCTTCTTCGGCGCCTACCGCCCGTTCATGCAGTTCACCACGACCGAGAAGGTGGTCCTCAGCGACCTGACCTTCACCTCAGCGACCTGACCTTCACGCACCTCGACAACCACAACCCCGGATATCCGAGCTACCCGTCCTACAACGCCCAGCTTCAGATCGACCGGGAAGCCGGCTTCGTCGACATCGGTTCGCCGGTGCTGCTCAGCCCGGCGACCTCCGGCACGGTGGCCACCGTCTCGCTCGGCTACCTCGTCCTCGACCCGGGCACGTACACCATCCGTTGGGACCCGAGAGGCCTGGCGTACGGGACGGACACCAACACGGATTTCTTCGCGATCGACGACCTCACGCTCGAAGGCGGCACGCTTGCGGCAGTCCCCGCGCTCAGCGTCTGGGGGGCCGGGCTGCTGGCGCTCCTGGTGGCGTTGGCCGGCGTGGCTGTCTTCCGCCGGTAGGGCCGCAAGCCAGCACCGCCCGCGGATCGTCGGCCGATGCGAGCGTCGGCCGCTCCAGAGGACACACCGGTCCGGGGCGCGACCACCGGGTTGATTGTCGGGCGCGAGTCTGTGAAGCTGGCGCGCGACACGAGGGCGCGGCGCCGGTCGCACGCGCCGGATGACCCTCGCCCAACGCCTTACGCAAGGAGCCGAACATGACCTTCCCGATTGCACGCCTGTGGCTGGTCGGCCTCGCGCTGGTCCCGCTCGCGGCCCGGGCGCAAGCCCCCGCCGCCACCTTCCCAGAAGACCACCGCAAGCTCACGCGGACGATCTCCTACGACGAGATGTCCGCGTTCCTGGCGAGCGTGAACGGCAAGGGGCCGATCACCGTATCGGTCGAGGGCACGACCACCAAGGGCCGCTCGGTGTATCTCGTGCACGCGACGCGCGGCGGCAGCCCCGCGTTCCGGATCCTGTTCTACGCGCAACAGCACGGCGACGAGCCCGCCGGCAAGGTCGCCCTTCTCTACATGATCCGCGACATCGCGGCGAAGCCCGAACTGCTTCCCGCCGACGTGGACCTCTGGATCATGCCGATGATGAACCCGGACGGCGGCGAGGCCGGCACGCGCCGCAACGGCGCCGGCGCCGACCTCAACCGCGACCATATCGTCCTCGAGCAACCGGAGACGCAGGCGCTCTACCGGGTCGTGCGCCGCGTGCGGCCAACGCTGGCCGTGGACTGCCACGAGTTCGGCCGCGACTCCGACGAGCGCCGCGCACGGGGGTGGATCGCGTACCCGGACATCACGATGGACGGGGTCAACAACCCGCTCTTTGACCCTGCGGTGATCGCCGCCGCGCAGCGCTGGGTGGACGAGTCGGCGGCGGTCGAGGCCGCGGCCGGGCATCCGTTCCTGCGTTACTCGGTGGGCGGGATGCCCCCGGACGAGGAACAGCGCCACTCCGCCCCCGACCTCGACGGAGGGCTCAACGCCGTTGGCGCCTACGGCGGGCTCTCGTTCATCATCGAGTCGGCGGTCATGCACGCCAATGTGCCGCCGGCCCCCGACCTCGCCCGCCGGGTGGACGCGTACCTCGTCCTGCTCTGGCGGTTCGTCAACGGCGACGGCCACCGCGCCGAGGACCTGGCGGCGGTCGAGAAGGCCCGCCACCGCCCGCTGCCGGCGTTCATCCCGACGAACTACCTCTGGGTCAACCCCGGGATGACGATCACCCGCTTCCCCGTCGTCGAGGCGGCCACCGGCCACGTGATCGAGATCCCGACGCCGAACATGATGACGGTGATGGCGGTGAAGCACGCGGTGCCGACGCCGCTCGCTTACGCGATCGAGCCGCGCGCTGCGGCGGCGTTCAAGCTGCTGCTCGAGCGCCAGGGGATTCCGTACCAGGAGTTGACGGCGGCGCGGACCGTCACCGCCGAGAGCTGCACCCTGCTGCGCATCGAGGACGACTTCGACGACGTGTACTCGCGCTACGAGGGGCGTCAGATCGTCCGCCGCGAGGCCGCGGCGCCGCGCGAGCTTCCCGCCGGGACGCTCTGGGTGCCGCTGGAAGGCGAGTCCGCGGTGCGGGCCGCGCTCGTGCTCGAGCCCGCCGTGATGTACGGGCCGTACCAGTACCCCCGCTTCCGGGCCCTGGTGACGCCAGGGCAGCCGCTGCCGGTGCTGCGCATCATGGGCCAGAGCGCCTACTAGTCGAGGCGCCATGCGACGACTCGTCCTGCCGCTGAGCCTGGTCCTCGCCGCCACCTTGTCCCCGGCCGCACGCGGCGAGGCGTTGAAGCCGACCCCCGTCGTCGATGATTTCGTCGCCGCCGCTCCGGCACAGCCGCTGCCGGCGTCGCTCACCGCGGCCCTCGCCGGCCTCAAGGCGCCGGCGCTCGCCGCGCACGTCGGCTTCCTCGCCTCCCCCGCTCTGGAGGGACGTGGCCTCGGCAGCCGCGGCCTCGACGCCGCGGCGGAGTACGCCGCCGCCACGCTCGCGCTCGCGGGGATCCCGCCGCTGGCCGAAGGCGGGTACTTTCAACCGGTGCCGGTGCGCGAGGTCAGCGACCTCGCGGGCGAGGTGACGGTCGCGCGCGCGGCCGCGGGCGGGGCAACCAGCCGCGTGTTCCGCCCCGGCGTGGACTGCATCCTCCCGGAGGTCGCGTCGGGCGCGCTGACGGCGGGCGTCGTCTTCGCCTCCTACGGGATCCGCGAGCCCGGCCTCCGCGACGACTACGAGGGGCTCGACGTGCGCGGCAAGGTGGTGCTCGTGCTCGCCGGCGCCCCGGCCGGTGCCGAGTGGCGGACGCCGGAGCTGACGGAGAAGTACGACGCGGCCGAAGCGCGCGAGCGCTGGGCGGCGAAGCTCGAGACTGCACGGGCGCTGGGCGTGGCCGCGGTGCTCGCGGTCGAAGCCGGCGACTTCCCGGCGGGCGTCCTCGCGAAGGAGCCGCCGCAGGCCACGTTCTTCCTCCCGTTCGAGGCGGACGCGGGCGCCGCACCGCCGCTCGTGCGCGTGTCGCGGGCCGTCGCGGACGCGCTCCTGGCGGGCGTGAATCCGGCGGGCCGGACGACGCCGCGCGCGCTGCCGGGGATGACCGTCACGGTCCGCACGACCGGTACCGAGCGCGCGGTTGCCAGCCGCAACGTGATCGGCGTCCTCGCCGGCGCCGATCCGACGCTGCGCGACGAGGCGGTAGTCATCGGCGCCCATATGGACCACCTCGGCAAGGTGCGCGGAACGATCTACCCCGGCGCGGACGATAACGCCTCCGGCGTCGCCGCGCTGCTCGAGATCGCCAAGGCGTTCGCGGCGGCGCCGGAGCGGCCGAAGCGCACGCTCGTTTTCGCGTTCTGGACCGGCGAGGAGGAGGGCAAGTTCGGCTCCGGCTATTGGGTCCGCCACCCGCTCTGGCCGCTCGTTCGCACCGCCACCTGCTTGAACCTCGACATGATCGGGCACCCGTGGGCGGCCGAGGAGATCCGGAAGCTAGTGACCGACTCCCACCTTCCGGACGGCGAGGCGTTCCTCGCCAAGGTCAAGCCGGCCGACTTCGTTGAGCCGGGCCTGCCGCTCGACGCCCCCGCGATCGCGACGGCGCTGCGCCGCGCCGCCGGGATGACCGGGCTCGCCCTCCACCTCGACCACACCGACGGCACGCACGGCGGCTCCGACTACCGCGACTTCGCCCGCGCCGGCGTCCCGTTCGTCCGCTTCTTCGGCAACTTCTTCCCCGCGTATCACGAGCCCGGCGACACCGCGGACAAACTCGACGCCACCCAGGTGCAGCGCGTGGCGCGTCTCGCCCTCGCCACCGCCTGGCTGCTCGCCGACCGCTGAGGCCCGCGCCGGCCGGCCGCTGAACGCGGATCACGGCATTGGAACGAGGAGGCACTCGCGACGTTCACGAGATCGTTCCTCGCTCCTCGACGGGTACCAGGTCCGGCACTCTTGACACTCTTACCCATTGGCGTAAGCGAGGTCGGCTATTGACGCGTCCAGCCGGATAAGGAGTTCGGCGAATCGCGCATCCGTCTGCCGACGCGCAGACGCGCGCC
>NCBR01000172.1 GCA_002279285.1 Acidobacteria bacterium 37-71-11 | reverse complement strand
GGTGCTGTCGGTCAATGCCTACCTGGGGGCCCGCCCGGTCGCCGAGGCGCTCCGCCAGGGCGCCGAGATCGTGCTCGCCGGCCGGATCACCGACACCTCCCTGGCGCTCGGACCGCTCGTGCGCGAGTTCGGCTGGGCCGAGGACGCCTGGGACCTGCTCGCCGCAGGCACGATCGCCGGCCACATCATCGAGTGCGGCGCCCAGGCCACCGGCGGCAACTTCACGCGCTGGTGGGAGGTCCCCGAGCTGTGGGACGTGGGCTACCCGGTGCTCGAGTGCGCCCCGGACGGGAGCTTCGTGGTCACCAAGCACGCCGGCACCGGCGGGCTCGTGAGCACGAGCACCGTGGCCGAACAGCTGGTCTACGAGATGGGCGACCCGCACGCGTACATCACCCCCGACTGCGTGGCCGACTTCGGCTCGGCCCGGCTCGCGGCGGACGGCGACAACCGGGTGCGGGTGAGCGGCATCCAAGGCGGGCCGAAGACCGAGTACTACAAGGTTTCGGCGTCGTACCGGGCGGGGTGGAAGGCATCGGGGCAGCTCACCGTCTCCGGTCCGCGCGCCGTGGACAAGGCCCGCCTCGCCGCCGAAATCGTCTGGAAACGCCTCGCCCGCGCCGGGGTGCGCTTCCCGGACGAGGACCGCGTCACCGAGCTGCTCGGCACCGGCGCGTGCCACCCCGGCCTGGGCGACGCGTCCGCCGACCCGCCCGAGGTGGTTCTGCACCTCGCGGTGCGTGGTGAGGACCGCGCCGCGGTGACGCGCTTCGGCTACGAGCTGGCGCCGCTGGTCACCTCCGGCCCGCCCGGCGTCACCGGCTTCGCCGGCGGCCGCCCGAAGGCGCAGGAGATCGTCGCCTACTGGCCGGCGCTGGTGCGCAAGACCCTCGTGGACCCGCACCTCCGGGTGACCGTGGAATCGGCGTAGCTCCTCCCGCTTCATGCCTCTCATCCGCCGCCTTGTGCTATGCTCCGCGCTCGCGGTCGCACCGTGGGCCGCATGAGGTGTTTCTCGTGAACCTGCAAGAGCTTATCCTCTCGCTCTCGCACTTCTGGAGCGAGCACGGCTGCGTGATCCAGCAGCCGTACGACATCGAGGTCGGGGCCGGGACGATGCACCCGGAGACGTTCCTGCGCGTGCTCGGCCCGGAGCCGTACCGGGTGGCGTACGTGCAACCGTCGCGCCGTCCCGCCGATGCGCGCTTTGGCGAGAACCCGTTCCGCTTCGGCAAGCACCTGCAGATGCAGGTGATCCTCAAACCGTCGCCGGACGACGTGCAGGAGCTGTACCTGGCGTCGCTCGCCGCCATCGGCGTCGACCCCGACGTCCACGACGTGCGCTTCGAGGAGGACAACTGGGAGTCGCCGACGCTCGGCGCCTGGGGGGTCGGCTGGCAGGTCCTGCTCGACGGGATGGAGATCAGCCAGTTCACCTACTTCCAGCAGGCCGGGGGGATCGAGCTGCGGCCGATCTCCGCCGAGATCACCTACGGCCTCGAGCGGATCGCGATGTTCTTGCAACGCAAGGACAACGGGTTCGAGATGATGTGGGGCGGCGGGCTCGAGTACGGCAAGGTCCGCCACCAGGACGAGGTCGAGCTGTCGCGGTATGCGTTCAACGTCGCCGACGTCGAGATGCTGCGCCGCCACTTCGAGGACTGGGAGCGCGAAGCGGGCCGCTGCCTCGAGCAAGACGAACCGCTGGTCATCCCGGGGCTCGAGGCGGCCCTGAAGATGTCGCACCTGTTCAACCTGATGGACGCGCGCGGCGCCGTGGCCGTGACCGAGCGCGTGGCGTTGATCGGGCGGGTGCGCAAGGTCGCCGTGCGCTGCGCCAAGGCGTACGTCGAGCAGCGGGAGCGGCTGGCCTTCCCCCTCGGCCGGTGCAACGGGAACGGCAAGCCGAACGGCAAGGCCGCGGGCGCGAACCGGGCCCATCGGAACGGCGGCGCCCGATGAGCGCCTCCGAGTACCTGCTCGAACTCCTCTGCGAGGAGATCCCGGCCAACGCGCTCCCGGCCGCCCGCGAGCAGCTGCAGGCCGGGTTCGAGGCGGAGCTGCGCGATGCCGCGCTCGCCGGCACGACCGTGAAGACCTACTCGACCGTGCGCCGCCTCGTGGTGCACGTGGCCGGGCTCCCCGAGGCCCAGCCCGACCGCGAGGAGGAGGTGACGGGGCCGTCGGTCAAGGCGGCGTTCGCGGCCGACGGGTCACCGAATCCGGCAGCGGTCGGGTTCGCGAAGGGGCAGGGCGTGGGTGTGGACGCGTTGCGGGTCGTCAAGGGCCCGAAGGGCGAGGTCATCGCCGCGACGAAGCTGCTGCCGGGACGGCCAGTGCCCGAGGTCCTCGGCGAGATCACCGTCCGGGTCGTGCGCTCGTTGCACTTCCCGAAGACGATGCGCTGGGGGAAGGGCGAGCACGTCTTCGTGCGGCCGCTGCACAACCTGCTGGCGGTGTTCGGAAGCCGGACGTTCACGACGCTGGTTCCGGTCGAGTTGTTCGGCGTTGCCGCCTCGACCGCCACGCTCGGGCACCGGACGATGGCACCGGTGCGCATCGAGCTGGCCGGCACGGCCGGGTTTGCCGCGTACCTCAAGCAGATGCGCGCCGCGGGCGTGGACCTCGACCCGGCGGCGCGGCACGCCGTCATCGAGGAGAAAGCGCGTCGCCTCGCGGCCGATGTGGGCTGCGAGATCCGGCCCGATCCGGAGCTGCTCGCGGAGCTGGTCGAGCTCGTCGAGCACCCCGGCGTGTTGCGCGGCGAGATCGCCGAGCATTTCCTGCAGCTTCCGGAGGAGGTGCTGGTCACGACCCTGCGCCACCACCAGAAGTGCCTGGTGCTGACGCGCGAGGGCCGGGTCGCGCCGTACTTCCTGGCGGTGTGCGACCGCGCCGGCGACCCGCAGGGGCTGATCCGGCGCGGCAACGAGTGGGTGGCCGGCGCCCGCCTGACCGACGCGGCGTTCTTCTTCGCGCAAGACCGCAAGGCCCCGCTCGCATCGCGCCGGCCGGCGCTCGAGAAGGTGCTGGTCCACCAGAAGCTCGGCACGTTCGCGCGCAAGACCGAGATCGTGGCGAAGCTCGCGGCGGCGCTCGCCGGGAACGCCGGCGCCGCCGTGGACGCCGCCCCGCTGGCGCGCGCCTGCGAGCTGTTGAAGGCCGACCTCGTGACCGCGATGGTGGGGGAGTTCGCGGAGCTGCAGGGCGTCATCGGCGGCATCTACGCGCGCCTCGACGGCGAGCCCGAGGCGGTGTGGCAGGCGGTGTACGACCAGTACACCCCGGCGGGTCTCGAGGGCGCGTTGCCTCGCGGCCCAGTGGCGGCGGTCGTGGGCGTCGCCGACCGGCTGGACTCGCTCGCCGGCCTGTTCGCCGCCGGGGAGATCCCGTCCGGCAGCAAGGACCCGTTCGCGCTGCGGCGCGCCGCCCTGGCAGTGGTGCGGATCTGCGCCGAGGCGCCGCTGGCGTGCGACCTGCACGCCGCCGTGGCCGACGCCGTGGCGCTGCGCGGCGGCGGCGACGAAGCCGCGGCGGCGCTGCGCGAGTTCGTGCGCGAGCGCGTGCGCCACTACCTGACGGTAGCGGCCGGCGTGAAGCCGGAAGTCGGCGACGCGGTGCTCGCCGCCCGCTGGGGCGTGATCCCGGACGACGTGGCGCGCGCCCGGGCGCTCGAAGCGGTGCGCGGCGAGGAGGTGTTCGCCTCGCTCGCGGTGGCGTTCAAGCGCGTCCGCAACATGGTGGGCAAGAGCGGCGAGGGAAGCTTCGCCGCCAACCTCCTGCAGGAGAAGGCCGAGCGCGAGCTGCTGGCCGCGCTCGAAGCGGCCGAGGGCAAGGTGGAGCGCGCCCTCGAGCGCGGCGACGTCCCCGCGGGCCTGCGTTCCCTGGCGGAGCTTGCGGCGCCGCTCGACGCATTCTTCACCGACGTGCTCGTGATCTGCGACGACGAGGCAGTCAGAGCCGCGCGCCTCGCGCTGCTGGCCCGCGTCGAGAAGCTGTTCCTGCGCCTGGCCGACGTGTCCAGGCTTTCGGCTCAGTGAGCTGTTGGGACGACGGGGCCGCCAAGAGCGCGGCCCGCGGGCGGGCGAGGCCCGCCCCTGAATCTGGAGGGTGAACGTGGTCAAGCAAGCGACACAGAAGCTGGTGTACTCCTTCGGCGGCGGCAAGGCCGACGGCCGCGCCGACATGAAGGACCTCCTCGGCGGCAAGGGCGCCAACCTCGCCGAGATGGCGAACCTCGGCATCCCGGTGCCGGCCGGCTTCACCATCACGACCGAGGTCTGCACCCACTACTACCAGAACGACCGTTCGTACCCGAAGGCGCTGGCCGCCGACGTGCAACGGGCGCTCGGCCGGGTCGAATCGGTCATGGGCGCCACGTTCGGGGACGCCAGAAACCCGCTGCTCGTTTCGGTCCGCTCCGGCGCGCGCAAGTCGATGCCCGGGATGATGGAGACCGTCCTCAACGTGGGTCTTTGCTCGGCGACGATCCCCGGGTTGATCGCCAAGACCGGGAACCCGCGCTTCGTATACGACGCGTACCGGCGGCTCATCATGATGTATTCCGACGTCGTCATGGAGAAGGCGGGCGGGATCGAGCCGGCCGAGGGGAAGGGGATCAGGCAGCAGCTCGACCGCATGCTCGGCGAGATGAAGAAGGCGCGCGGGCGGGCCTCCGACGCCGACCTCACCGAAGCCGACCTCAAAGAGCTCGTGCAGCTGTTCAAGACACGGGTGCGGGAGACGCTGGGCAAGGAGTTCCCCGACGACGCAATGGATCAGCTCTGGGGCGGGATCGGAGCGGTCTTCTCCTCCTGGAACGGGAAGCGGGCGATCTCCTACCGCCGCATCGAAGGGATCCCCGACGAGTGGGGGACCGCGGTCACCGTTCAGGCGATGGTGTTCGGCAACATGGGTGACACCTCCGCCACCGGCGTGGCGTTCACCCGCAACCCGGCCACCGGCGAGAACAAGTTCTACGGCGAGTGGCTGGTCAACGCCCAGGGCGAGGACGTGGTCGCGGGGATCCGCACCCCGAACCCGCTCAACGAGGCCACCAAGAACGAGCAGAACAAGTCGCTCCCTTCGCTCGAAACCGCGATGCCCGACGTGTACCGGCCGCTCGAAGCGATCCGCAACAACCTCGAGGCGCACTACCACGACATGCAGGACATCGAGTTCACGATCCAGGAGGGGCGGCTGTGGATGCTGCAGTGCCGCACCGGCAAGCGCACCGGCACGGCCGCGCTCAACATGGCGATGGACATGCTCGAGGAAGAAGGCATCGTTGGCCAGTCCGAGGGCGGCGGCTCCCGCCCTGTCTTCAACCCCGATGACCGCCCGCCGTTCGGCGAACCCGACGAGTTGAAGTTCTAGGGCAGCTTTCGCCCGCCGACACGACCGCCCATATCGCCGTCAGTGAGCAGGGCTGCCGACCGCCGCGCACGGAGGGAGCCTCGCAGCGTCGATCGACGCCTGCAGCCAA
>NCBR01000365.1 GCA_002279285.1 Acidobacteria bacterium 37-71-11 | reverse complement strand
ACGCATCCTCCTCGACACCGGCCGGGGCGGCATCACGGCGCGGCGTCTCAAGGGCGAGATCAAGGCCGACACCGGCTCCGGCGAGGTGCTGGCCGAGGACGTCACGGGCTCGTTCTCGTGCGACACCGGCAGCGGCGAGTGCAACGTCACCGGCTTCGACGGCACGGAACTTTCCTGCGACACCGGCTCCGGCGAGGTGCGCATCAGGCGCGTCAAGGCGGACCTCATCGTCGCGGACACGGGCTCCGGCCGCATCGTCGTCGAGCAGGCCGACGCCGGGGAGTTCCGCGGCGACACCGGTTCCGGCGGGATCGACGCCGAGCTGACCGGGCCGAGGCTGCGCCGCGTCAAGGCCGACACCGGCAGCGGCCACGTCAGCCTGCGGATCCCCGCCGATGCCTCGTTTGAGGTGTTCGCCGACCAGGGCAGCGGCAGCCTCCACTGCGGCTTCGCCGATGCCACGGCGGTCAAGGACGACCACAAGACCGTCGGCTACCGCCGCGGCGACGGCAAGGTGCGGATCGCGATCGACACCGGCAGCGGCGGCGCCACCGTCGACCCGGCGCGCTAGAGAAAACCCTCCCCCGGAACCGCCACACGGCGGGACCGGTGGTGCCGCGGCCGGCCGGCGGTGGTACAACGGTGGCCGGCGGTTTCCCCTCGCCCGCCGCCGCGGCCGGGCGGAGCGAGCCGCCGAGGGAGGGCCTGGCGATGGCACGGGCAGCGTGGTTGGCGGCGGTGTTGGCGGCGGTGGCGCTTGCGCCCGTGGCGGCGCGCGCGCAGGCGCCGCAGGATGCGAACGGGCGCGCCGCGGTGACCGGCGGCGACCCGGTCACGATCCTGCTGGAGATGGAAAGGACGTACGCCGGCTGCAAGAGCTACCGCGACACCGGCCGCGTGACGTCGCTGATCTTGACCGACGGCGGCCGCGCCGGTGGCGAGAAGCCGTTCGCGACGGCGTTCGTGCGGCCCGGCCGCTTCCGCTTCCAGTTCACCGACACCGGGCTCGGCGGCGACACGGCGAAATACATCGTGTGGTCCGACGGGAACGAAGTGCTGTCGTGGTGGGACCGGCAGCCCGGCGTGCGCCACCCCGGCTCGCTCGAAGATGCGCTGGCGCCGGCGGCGGAGACATCAGGCGGCGTCTCGGTGCGCGTCCCCGCGCTGCTGCTCCCGCAGTCGCTCGGCCACGGGCCGCTGCTGGTCGCGCCGCAGCGCCTCGAGGACGAGGCGGACCGCGGCGTCACCTGCGTGCGGATCGAGGGAAAGGGGCGCGAGACGCCATACTCGCTCCCCTCCGGGCCGAACCGCAGCGTGCAGGTGCTCGACGAGACGGTCACGCTCTGGATCGACAAGGCGACGCACCTGCTGCGCAAGGTCGAGCAACACCGCACCATGGAAACCTACCGCTCGGAGAGCACGACGACGTACACGCCGGAGATCAACGTCGAGGTGCCGGCGGCCGACCTCGCCTTCGGCGCGCCCGCCGAGCAGCCCGCGAAGTAGCGCTAGCAGGCTCGAAGGTCCAACCGTGTCATTGCGAGCCCCGCCGGAGGCGGAGCCTC
>NCBR01000021.1 GCA_002279285.1 Acidobacteria bacterium 37-71-11 | reverse complement strand
GGGCACAGGAGCATGCGGGCTCGGGCGCGGGGGCGCCCGGGCCCGCATCCGGCCACCCGCGGGACCGGCAAGCAAGACAGCCTCCACGCAGTGGAAGAAGGATCAGCAAGTCCGCGCGACACGGCCGCAGCCCGCGGGGCACGAGATGACAGCCTGTCCTGGGAGTGTTGATGTTCATCCCCGGTGGCGGCGGCGGGACGCCATCGGCGACCCACGCCTCCTACACCGTGCTCTGCGGGTCCACGTCCACGACACGGTGGACGCCCCCCGGGAGAGGGAGCGCCATGACCGCGGCCAAGGCGGCACGCAGCGGCGCCCGCGCCGGCGCGAGCAGGAGCATCTGCACCCGCCACCGCCCGCGCAGCCGCGCCAGCGGCGCCGGCACCGGCCCGATCACGCGCAGTGTCGCCGGCGCCGGATCCAGCGACCTCGCCGCCGCCTGCGCCGCGGCGACCGCCGCCGTCTCGCTCGTCGCTTCGAAGCGCACGAGAGCGAGGCGCGCCGCCGGCGGGTAGCGAAACGCCTTGCGGTACCGCAACTCCTCCCGAGCGAAACCGGCGAGGTCGTGGGCGAGCACCGCCTGCACGGCGTGATGGTCGGGGTGGTAGGTCTGGATCACGACGGTGCCCGCCCGTTTGCCGCGCCCGGCGCGCCCAGCGACCTGGGTGAGCATCTGGAACGTCCGCTCGGCGCCGCGAAAATCCGGGAAGCCGAGGAGGTTGTCCGCGTTGATCACGCCGGTCAGCGTCACCGCCGGAAAGTGGTGGCCCTTCGACACCATCTGGGTCCCGACCAGGACCTGACTCGCGCCCGCGGCGAACCGCTCGAGGGTTGCGAGGAGCTGCGCGGGGGAACGGGCGGTGTCGCGGTCGAGGATGTCGATGACCGCAGCGGGGTGCAACCCTCGCACCAGCGAGGCGATCTTTTCGGTCCCCGCCCCGACGTGGTCGAGCAATTCGCCGCCGCAGCGCGGGCATGTCACCGGCACGGCCCGGCGAAAACCGCAGTAGTGGCAGACAAGAGCGCCCTGCCGGCGGTGGACGGTCACCGGGATCGAACAGTCGGGGCACGCCGCCATGTGCCCGCACTCGCGGCAGAGCAACACCGGCGCCCATCCGCGCCGGTTCACCAGCAGGATCGCCTGCTCGCCGCGAGCGAGCGCCTGCTCGAGCAGGGCGCGGAGCCGGCGCGACAGGAAGCGTTGGCCGTGCTCGCCCGGCTCCGGCGGCTCGTCCTTGAGGTCGACGATCTCGACCTCGGGCAGGCGGCCGCCGGCCACCCGCTCGGGCAGCTCGAGCACCTCGATCCTCCCCTGCGCCGCCAGGGCCAGCGTCTCGAGCGAGGGCGTCGCGGACGCCAGCACGACTGGGACTCCGAGACGCTGCGCGAGCGTGAGCGCGAGGTCGCGGGCGTTGTACCGCGGCTCCTCCTCCTGCTTGTACGAAGCGTCCTGCTCCTCGTCCACGACGATCGCCCCCAGGCGCGGCAGCGGCGCCCACAGCGCCGAACGCGGGCCCGCAACCACGTCCACCTGGCCGCGGCGGGCGCGCTCCCACGCGGCGGCGCGCTCGCCCTCGGCCATCGAGGAGTGCAGCACCGCCACCCGCTCGCCGAAGCCGCGCGCCAGTTGCCCCGCGAGCGCCGGGGTCAGCACGATCTCCGGTACCAGGACCAGGGTCTGCAGCCCGCGCGCCGCCGCTGCGGCCGCGAAGCGCAGGTACACCTCGGTCTTCCCCGAGCCCGTGACCCCCTGCAGCAGGAACGCCCGGAACGCCCGCGGTTCGAGTGCCGCGGTCAGTGCCGCGAGCGCACGGGTCTGGTTCGCGGTCAGCTCGGTGGGCGGCGGCGGCGGCGCCAACTCCCAGCGCCGGGCCGGGCGTTGCCTTGCTTGGCGGAAACGCCGCAGCACACCCTTGCGCACCAACTCGCCGACGACGCCCGGTGAACACCCGCACGCGCTCAGCAGCTCGCCCTCCAGCGCCGGCCGGCCGAGCTCCGCCAGCCATGCCGCGACCCGCGCCTGGGCCGGTGCGCGCCCCACCCGCCGGCCCCGCTCCTCGGCGGACAAATCGGCGAGGACGAGTCCGGAATCGGAGGCGCCCGCCGGGACGCCGGCGCCGCGCTCGACGACCCTGAGCGCATGGCGGCGCGCGAGTGCGGGAAGGACCTCGGCGAGATCGCTCGCCGGCCATCCCTCGGCGCGCAAGCGCGCCACCGAGATCCGCCCGGCCACGAGGAGACGTTCCAGGAGGCGCTTCTCGCGCTCGCCCGCGGTCGCCGCGATCTCGCTGGCACGGGGCCCGACGTGCACGATCGGAGGTGGCAGCCGCAGGAGCACGCCAGGGACCGCGGCGCGGACGACGCTCCCGACCGGGGCCGCGTAGTACTGAGCGGTGAAGCGGATCAGGTCGAGGACGTGCGGGGGGACGATCGGCTCCGGGTCGAGCACTTCCTCGATCGGGAGCACCTTCTCGGGCGGGCACCCCGGGTCGCTCGTGACCTCGACCACCACCCCGACGCGCGCCTGGCCGCGCAGGCGCACCCTCGCGCGGACGCCGGGGACCGCAACCGCTTCGAACGCCTCCGGTATCCGATACGAGAGGGCGTCGGGAAGCGCGGTGGGGAAGGCGATCCGGGCGTACACCGGCGCCGATGATACACTCGCGCCGTGACCGGTCCGGAGGAGGCGGAACGCTGGCGCGGCATCCTCGCGCGCCTGCAACGGGGTCCGGCGCCTCAGGGCGAGGAGTTCGAGCTGTGCCGTGAGGTGATCGCCGCCGCCCCGGGCACGGCCGAGGGCCGCGAGGCCGCGCGCAGGCTGCTCGAAGGGGCCATGGCGGACGCCGCCACCAGCATCGCCGACGCCCAGGAGGTGATGCGGCTCCTGAAAGCCGCGAGCCGCGGCGCCGTGGACCTCGCAGACCTGATCGCGCGACGATGACCGGCTGGCTCGCCGCCCTGTTGTTGCCAACGGCGCTGTGGGGCACCGGCCGCTGGCTCGCCGAACGGCGCGCCACCGAACCCCCGTTCCTTGCACACGCGGCGATCGGGTTCCTCTCCCCCGCCGGCCTGCTCGCATGGCGCGGCCGTCCCTTCCCGGAACAGCTCCTCGGTTGGGCGGTCGGCGTGCTCGTCTGGGCGGGAGCGTTCGTCATCCGCGACGCCGGCGTGTTCGTGGCGTTCGGACTGCTCGGGGCGGCGTGGGGGGCGGGGCTCGGACTGCAGACGTTGCGGCCCGCGACCGCGGCCGCGGCCGGCGCGCCCGCTCCCGTCCCACGGCAGCCGACGCTGCGGGACCGCCCCGATGGCGACGCCGGCGCGGCCAGCTTCGCGCTCGAGATGCGTTGCCCGACCTGCGGAGCGGCGCTGGCGGTGCCGGTCTATCGACGGATGGTGCGCTGCGAGTTCTGCGCCAGCGAACACGTGGTCGTGCGCGGCGCCGACACCATGACGGCGGTCATACCCGACGTCCTCGCCGACGAGCAGGCGCTCAGGGAATCGGTGGTCAAGCACCTCCGGTACCGGCGATACCTCGAGCTCTACGACCAGCGGGTGCGGCCGCTCGTGCGCGACGCCGCGTTCGCCCGCGACCCCGAGGGCGGCGAGTTTCCCGTGCTCCTGGAAACCGGCGGCGCGCCTGTGGTCGACGCGGTGGAGGCCGAGGTATCGCGAACCGCCGACGCCTGGGCCGCCCGCCTCGCGCCCCGGGTCAAGATCCTGGCCTGGCGGCGCTTCCTCGCCCCCTACTGGCACCGTTTCGGCACCCTCTACCAGTCTGCGTTCGGCCGCGACGCCGCCGGCGCCAAGCGCATGGAGTTCACCGTGACGACCATCGAGGGTTCCGTGCGCGCCAACGCCGCGCCGCTCCCTGAGATGGGCAAGCTCTCGTACCTGCGCGCGTTGCGCCCGGCCCCCGGGGCGCCCGAAGCCGCGATCCCGGCGCTCGCGGTCCAGTGCGGACCCGACGAGATCGACCGCCGCGTACAGACGCTCTCGCAGCGTTCCACCGAGTTGCCGATCGTCCCGATCGCGGTGCACGCCACGTTCGTGCCCGAGGTCGTGGCGCTGATCTACCGGCCCTGGCACGTGGTCGAGGTCGGCATCGACGGCGAGACGCTGGCGATGATGGTCGACGGCGGCACCGGCCGGGTCGAGGGGGACGCCCCCGCGGACGAATTCGCGGCGGCGCCGCTCGTCATCCCGCCCGGGGACCCTCCCGTCCTGACGCCGAGCCGGTGCCCCGAGTGCGGCGCCGACCTCCCGTTCGCTCCCGACGCGGTGGCGTGCCTGTGCCGCTCGTGCTTCCGCCTCGTCGAGACGCCGCCACCACGGTGGCGGACGATCCCCTACCTGCACGAGGACGCAGCGGACGGCGCGAGGCTGATGCCGTTCTGGCGTTTCCCGTTGCGGCTCCGGACCCCGGCGGGCGTTTTGATCACCGACCTGCCGCACCTCACCGACGGCATCGACGGGACGTTCGATCAGATCGGCGATCGCCCGGAGACGGCGCAGAGGTTCTTCGTCCCGGCGTTCCGCACCCGGGTCTCCAAGGCCGGCGTCCGCCTCTACCGGCGCTTGTGGCCGGCCGTGCAGGGAAAGGCCCACGAGCTGCTGGCGGAGCGATTCTCGCCGGCCCGCCCTCCCGCTCGGGTCGTCGAGGTCACGCTCCCCGCCGCCGAGGCCCGAGCCTTCGCCCGCGTCTATCTCGCGCTCGCGTTCACGCAGCGGGACCTGGCCCGGGCACAGGTCAAGGGCGTGCGCGAGAGGTTCCTTTCCGCCCAGCTGGAAGGCGATCCCGACCTCGTGTTCCTGGCCCTTCCCGACGAGCTCGTCGGCCCGTTCGACGCACTCTTCGGAAGAGCCCGCGTGGCTGCCCTCGCGGACCTCGAGGGCGGGCCGGACGCCCCACGGCGCTGAGCGCCGGTCCGTGGCGGCGGCCGCAAGCCCCGGTTAGTCTGGATTACGCTTCGGTGACGTATTGCCATTTCAATCACCACAATGTAGTCTGGGTGTAATGAGCGATCACGCCGTCCGAGAAGAGGCGATCATCGCCACGGCGCTTGAACTCGCGGAGACCCGCGGTGTCGCGGGGGTAACGACCGCCGCGCTGGCCCGCAACCTCGAGTTCACCGAGGCCGCGCTCTACCGCTACTTCCCCAGCAAGGGGGCGATCATCGCGGCGACGTTGCGCCATCTCGGCAACCGGCTCTTCGCGACGATGATGCTCGAGCTCATGCCCGAGGCTGTCGGCCACGGCCACGCCATCCATTCCCAGCTCGAGCGCCACATCCAGCGGTTCACCCTCAAGAGCGGGCTCTTGGTCGAGCTGCTGCTCTGCGCCGCCGGCGGCCGCGAGCAGGAACTCCAGGCCACAGGCTGCGACTTCCTGCAGCGCTACGGGGAGCGGATGGCCGAGTACTTCCGGCAGCTGCACACGCTCGAGCAGCTCGCCTCCACCGTGCCCGCCTCCGAGCTGTCGCGGCTCTGGATCTGCCAGCTCCTCGGCGGGTTCGTGCTCGCCCGCCTGGCGCGCGAGCCGTGGAACCCGGTGCGGCACCCGGGGTTCGAGGCGTTCATCGCCACCCTGAAGACGTCGCGCGCCGCCGTCGGACGCTGACCGCGGCCCTGGAGCCGCGTCCTAGCCTGCCGCTTGCGATGTTGCTGCGCGCTCGACCCAGACCTGCAGCAGCTGGAGCGACACCTCGGACGCCTTCGCCATCCACTCGAGCGAGACCCACTCCTGGACGGAGTGAAAGTTCTGACCCCCGGCCCAGATGTTCGGCGTCAACAGGCCCATGAACGAGAGCCTGGCGCCGTCGGTGCCGCCGCGGATCGCCCGGCGAACGGGCTCCAGGCCCATCTTCCGCACCGCTTCGAAGGCGACGTCGAGGACCTTCGGATCCTCGGCGATCTTGTACGCCATGTTGCGGTACGACTCCTTCACTTCGACCGAGACTCGAGCGCCGGCGTACGCCTCGCCCACCTCGCGGGCGAGCGCCCGCAGCGAGTCCTCGCGCGCGGCAAGCTCCTCCTCGGTGAACGCGCGCACCAGGAACTTGACCTCGACCCGGGTGACGTCGCCGCGGATGTCGTAGGGGTGCAGGTAGGCCTGTCGCAGCTCGGTGGTTTCGGGCAGGAACTCCCGCGGCAGTCGCTCGACGAGCGCGGCGGCCACGCGCAGGGCGTTGACGAGCTTGCCCTTGGCGTACCCGGGGTGGACGTCGTGCCCCTCGATGACCACGAGCGCCGAGTCGGCGCAGAACGTCTCGTCCTCGATCTCGGCGATGTCCGAGCCGTCGAGGGTGTAGGCGTACGTGGCGCCGAACGCCGCGACGTCGAAGTGCTCGGTGCCCCGCCCGACCTCCTCGTCGGTCGTGAACCCGACGCGGACGGGAGGGTGGACGAACTCGGGGTGCTTCGCGAGCCACGCGACGACGGTCATGATCTCCGCGATGCCGGCCTTGTCGTCGGCGCCCAGCAACGTGGTGCCGTCGGAGGTGATCAGCGTGTGCCCGACGCACCGGGCGAGGTTGGGGTTGTCGGCGAACCGGATGGCCTCGCGTGGGGCGCCGGGAAGGGCGACGTCGCCGCCCTCGTAGCGCTCGATGACCTGCGGCTTCACGCCTGCGCCCAGCGTGCCGTGGTACGTATCCATGTGGGCGATCAGGCCGATCGTCGGAACCTTCGCGGCGGCGGGATGCGACGGTGGCACGTTGCCCGGCACGGTGGCGAATACGTACCCCCACTCGTCCATCGCCGCGTCCGCGCAGCCCAGCGCCGCGAGTTCGTCGCGGAGGATTACCGCAAGGTCCTTCTGCTTCGCGGTCGAAGGGCTGGCGGTCGAGTTCTCGTCCGATTGGGTGTCGACCTGCACGTAGCGTAGGAACCGCGCGAGCAGCTCCTTCCGGTCGGTGGCATCGAGAGCGATCGTCGCCATTGCGGCCTCCCCGCGTGGCACGGCCACGCCGGGGCAGTCTAGCCGCTCGGGTCCGGGAAGCAAAGCGGGCCGGACAGCGGGCCGGACGGCGCTTGACCTGGTCTTTGAAAAAACGTTAGGATCATGTGAATTTGGGCACGAGGGGGGAAGGGATGATCGCCCAATACATCCCGGTCGTTCTTGCGTTTGCGTTCGCCGTGACGGTCGCGGTGGCGATGGTCGGCCTGTCGGCGCTTCTCGGACGCGGCCGCTTCGGCCGGTCGCGCACCCGGGACACCTTCGAAAGCGGCATGCCCCTGCTCGACGGCTCGCGCAAGCGGGTGTCGGTCAGGTTCTTCGTGGTGGCGATGGTGTTCATCGTGTTCGACGTCGAAGTCGCGTTCCTGTTCCCGTGGGCGGTCTCGGTCCGCGGCCTGCTCGCCGAAGGCAACACCACGGTGCTGCTGGACGGTTTGGTCTTCCTCGTCCTGCTCGCCGTCGGCTACGCCTACCTTTGGCGTGAGGGCGCCTTCGACTGGTCGCGCCGCGGGAGCCAGTCGTGAACACCCGGCCGATCGTGGCGGCGTCGCCGGAAGCCCTGCAGATCGTGACGTTCGACGCCGCGATGGAGGCTCGCATCGCGGAGCTGCTGCCGCGCTACCCGACCCGGCGCGCCGCGATCCTCCCGGTGCTCTGGCTCTGCCAGGAGAGGTTCGGCTGGATCTCGCCGGGGGTCGTCGCCGCTGTCGCGGCAAGGCTCGGCGAGGCCCCGGCGTTCGTCGAGGGCGTGGTGAGCTTCTACACCATGTACCAGACCGCGCCGCCCGCCCGCTACGTGCTCCAGGTCTGCACGACGCTCTCCTGCGCCTGGTGCGGCGGCCGCGAGCTGGTCGCCCACCTCAAGGAGCGGCTCGGGATCTCCTTCGGCGAGATAACGCCTGACGGCACCTTCCAGCTCGTCGGCGTGCAGTGCCTGGGCGCCTGCGGCCAGGCGCCGGTGATCCAGATCAACGACGATTACTACGAAAACCTCGACATTGCCAAGCTCGACGCGATCCTCGACGAGCTCGCGGGGAGGAGCTGAATGGAACCGGTCCTGCTGCGCGCCCGCGGCGTCCCCGACTCGCGCTCGATCGCCACGTACCTCGCCGCGGGAGGGTACGAGGGCTGGAAGAAGGCCCTCGGCATGGGCCCCGACGCCGTGACCAAGGAAGTCCTCGACTCCGAGCTGCGCGGCCGCGGCGGCGCCGGCTTTCCCACCGGCCGCAAGTGGAGCTTCGTCCCCAAGGACCATCCCGGCCCACGCTACCTCGTGTGCAACGCCGACGAGTCCGAGCCCGGGACGTTCAAGGACCGCGAGATCATCGAGTACGACCCCCACCAGGTCGTCGAGGGCGTCGCGATCGCATCGTTCGCGATCAAGGCGAACACCGCCTACATTTACATCCGCGGCGAGTTCGCGCGCTGGGCGAAGATCCTCGAGGACGCGATCGCCGAGGCGCGGCAGCGCGGCTTCCTCGGCAAGAACATCATGGGCAGCAGCTTCGACCTCGACATCTGGGTGCACCGCGGCGCCGGCGCCTACATCTGCGGCGAGGAGACGGCGCTGCTCGAGTCGATCGAAGGCAAGCGCGGCTTCCCGCGCCTCAAGCCGCCGTTCCCCGCGGTGGTCGGCGTCTTCGGAAAGCCGACGGTGATCAACAACGTGGAGACGCTCGCGTGCGTGCCGCACATCATCGTCCGCGGCGCCGCGTGGTTTTCTTCGATCGGCCGGCCCAAGAACACCGGCCCGAAGCTGTTCTGCGTCTCCGGTCACGTCAACCGCCCCGGGGTGTTCGAGCTGCCGCTCGGCGTGACGTTCCGCGAGATCATCGAGGAGCACGCGGGCGGGGTCCGCGGCGGGCGCAAGCTCAAGGCGTTCTTCCCCGGCGGCTCGTCGGCCCCGATCCTCACGGCCGACGAGGTGGACACGGGGGCCGACTTCGACGCCTGCGCCGCGGCCGGCACCATGCTCGGCTCGGGCGGCGTCATCGTCTTCGACGACACCGTGGACATGGTGGAGGTCGCCGACAACGTCGCGCATTTCTACGCCCACGAGTCGTGCGGGCAGTGCACGCCGTGCCGCGAGGGCTCGGACTGGTGCATGGACATCCTCGACCGCATCGTGGCCGGTCACGGCCGCCCCGCCGATCCCGACACGCTGTTGCGCATCTGCCGGTTCTCCTCGGCCGGGATGACGATCTGCCCGCTCGGCGATGCCTTCGCCCTGCCGATCTCCAGCATCGTGAACAAGTACAGGTCCGAGTTCGAGCGCCGCATCGCGGCCGCCACCCCCCTCCCGCAGAAGAAGCAGCCCGTGCTGCCCTGGGCCGGGCCCCGTCCCGGCTTCGGGATCTAGGAGGGATGCGGGCCATGCCGAAACTCACGATCGACGGGCACGAGGTCGAGGTCGCCGCCGGGACGAACCTGATCGAGGCCGCGCGCGCCGCCGGCGTCGCCATCCCCTACTTCTGCTACCACCCGTACCTGACGGTGGTCGGCCAGTGCCGCATCTGCATGGTCGAGATCGCCGGCCAACCCCGCCTCGCCCTCGGCTGCGCCACCCCGGCCGCCGACGGGATGGTGGTCAAGGTCGAGAGCTCGGAGCGCGCCAGAGAGGCCCGCGAGGCGGTGATGGAGTTCCTCCTCGCCAACCACCCCCTCGACTGCCCGGTGTGCGACCAGGCCGGCGAGTGCCTGCTGCAGGACCACTCGATGCGCGAACAGAATTCCGCCTTTTCGACCCACATGACCGAGACCCGAAGGACGTTCCCGGGCTACGAGCGCCGCCTGATCGGCCCGCACGTGGTGCAGAACCAGAACCGCTGCATCCACTGCTCGCGCTGCATCCGCTTTACGCGCGAGATCTCGGGGACCGCCGCCCTCACCTACAAGTCGCGCGGCAACTCGACGTTCATCGACACCTTCGACGGCACCGCGTTCGACGACCCGATGTCCGCGTGCGCGGCCGACGTCTGCCCGGTGGGGGCGCTCACGGTGCGCGAATTCCGATTCCGCAAGCGTTCGTGGAAGCTGCTTTCGACGCCGTCGGTGTGCCCGGGATGCTCGATCGGCTGCAACATCTTCATCGACCACCACGAGCGTGTCGTCTACCGCTTCACGCCGCGCGAGAACCCCGCGATCAACGCCACCTGGCTGTGCGACCACGGCCGTTTCCTCGCCGAGTCGCTCAACGAGCAGGCATACCTCGAGCCGCAGCACAGGACCGGCGGCCAGACCGTCCGCGTCGGCTGGGGCGAGGCGCTGGCCGGCATCGCCGCGGAGCTCAGGGACGCCGCAGCGTTGCGGGTGGTCGCCTCGGCGAACCTCTCCAACGAGGAGCTCTTCCTCGCGCGGGAACTGTTCGGGCGCCACCTCAAGGGCGAGATCGCGGTCCCGGTGGCGCCCGGCGAGCCGCGCAAGATGCGCAACGGCAAAGGCGATTGGCTGCAGGCGACCGACCCGCACCCCAACTCGGCGGGCGCGCGCCGCCTCGGGATCAACGTCGTGGACGGCGAGGGCCTCTCGCGGTTCCTTTACGGCGGCGCCGGCCTCACGCTCATCCTCGACCCCGGGGCGCACCCGTTCCTCGCGAGCCCGGAGGCACTTCAGCTCCTGCGCGTCGGGACCACCGTGGTGTGGGCGCGCCGCGAGCACGCGGCCGCGCACGCCGCCACCTGGCTCCTGCCGACGCCGTCGCTCGCCGGCAACGAGGGAACGTTCACCTCGTCCGCCGGCGCCGTGCAGCGCTTCGTCCAGGCGTTCACGGCGCCCGGTACGGTGCACCGCACCGCGACCGGCGCCATGTCGCCCTCTTGTCCGACGATCGCGTCGCCGTGGGGACCACCCGGGGAGGCGCGGCCGCTCTGGCTCACGCTCACCGCGCTGGCCCACGAGCTTGGGGTCCCCGCCCTCGACTTCGCGTCGCCGGCCGACGTCTTCGCCGTGATGGCCCGCAACGACAAGGCGTTCGCGGGCCTCGCGTGGGAGACGCTCGGCGGCCTGCAGCAGCACGAGTCGTTCCGGGAGCGCCAGCATGTGGGCTGAGATCGCCGTCAGCGCCGTGAAGGTCGCCGTCATCGCCGGCACCGTCCTGACCCTGGTCGCCGTCATGGAGTGGGTGGAGCGCCGGGGCGCTGCGTTCATCCAGGACCGCCTCGGCCCCAACCGCGTCGGCCCGCTCGGCCTCTTCCAGCCGATCGTGGACGCCGTCAAGCTGCTCTTCAAGGAGGACCTGACGCCGGCCAACGTCAACCGGGGGCTGTACCTGCTGGCGCCGATGATCTCGGTGTCTGTCGCCCTGCTGACGTTCATCGTGATCCCGTTCGGCGCGGGCAAGGACATCACCGTCTTCGGCGTGCCGCTGGGTGGCATCGAAGTCGCCCCCGACCTCGGGGTCGGCGTGCTCTTTCTCCTGGCGATCGGCTCGCTCGGCGTGTACGGCATCGTGCTCGCGGGCTGGTCCTCCAACAACAAGTACTCGCTGCTGGGCGGGCTGCGGTCCTCCGCGCAGCTCATCTCGTACGAGCTGTCGATGACGCTCGCGGTGCTGGGCGTCCTCCTCGCCACCGGCTCCCTTCGCCTGGATGCCGTGGTCGCGCGTCAGGGCGGGCAGTTCTGGCTCGGCGTCATCCCGCAGTGGAACGTCGTCCCTCAGATTCTGGGCTGCATCGTGTTCGTCGTCGCGGTGTTCGCCGAGACCAACCGCCTGCCGTTCGACCTCGCCGAAGCCGAGACCGAGCTCGTCGCCGGTTACCACGTCGAGTACTCCTCGATGAAGTTCGCGGCGTTCCTCATGAGCGAGTACATGAACATGGTGACAGCCTCGGCCCTCATCGTGACCTTGTTCTTCGGCGGCTGGACGTTCCCCGGCATGGGCCGCTTCTCGGGGTGGCCGCTGCTGGCGCTCTCCCTGGTCGCGTTCGGGATCAAGCTCGCGTTCTTCCTCTGGCTCTTCGTCTGGGTGCGCTGGTCGCTGCCGCGCTTCCGCTACGACCAGCTCATGCGCCTCGGCTGGAAGGGGCTGCTCCCGCTCGCGACCCTCAACCTGGTGTGGGTCGGCGTGGCGATGGCGATGGGGTGGATCCGATGAAGACAGGGCACAGGAACGGCTCCTGGAAGACGTTCTCCGCGGCTTCGCGCAGGAAGCCGGAAGCCTGCGCCCCGGCGGCGGGGGGGCGATGATGGGGACGGCAGTCTTCTACCTGGTGGCCGTGGTTGGAGTGGTGTCGGCGCTCGTGGCGGTTTCCCACAAGAACCCGGTCGTCAACGTGCTCTCCCTCGTGGTGACCCTGTTCTGCATCGCGGTCAGTTACGCGCTGCTCGGCGCCGAGTTCCTGGCGGCGGCGCAGATCCTCGTCTACGCCGGCGCGATCCTCGTCCTGTTCCTCTTCGTCGTGATGCTGCTCGGCGCGCCGGAGGAACCGCCGGTTGGCGAGCGGCGCCCGTTCCAGCGCGTCGCCGGTCTGGCGCTCGCCGGCATCGCCGCGGCCGGGAGCATCGCGGTGCTGGCCGGCATCCGCGTGGCCGCCCCCGCGGGCGCCGCCCAGGGCACCGCCGAAGCCCTCGGGCGGCTTCTCGTCGGACCCTACCTGTTCGCCTTCGAGTTCATCTCGGTGCTGCTGCTCGCCGCCATGGTGGGGGCACTCATGCTCGTGAAAAGGAAGCACTGACATGACCGTACCCACGACCCACTTCGTGATCTTCGCCGCACTGCTGTTCGCGATCGGCGCGGCGGGGGTGCTCGTGCGCCGGAGCGGCATCTCGATCCTGCTGGGGATCGAGCTGATGCTCAACGCGGCGAACCTGGCGCTGGTGGCGTTCGGGCGCCAGCACGGCCAGCTCGACGCGCAGGTGTTCGTGTTCTTCGTGATGGCGGTGGCCGCCGCGGAGGTCGCGGTCGGGCTGGCGCTTCTGGTCGCGATCTTCCGCAAGCAACGGTCCATCGACGTCGACCGCCTCAACGTGATGCGGTGGTAGGAGGGGCGATGCTCGACCTGCTCTGGCTCGTCCCCGCGCTCCCGCTCGCCGGCGCCCTCGTGCTGCTCGCCGGCGGGCTGCACTTCGGCAAGCGCACCACCACCGCAGTCGGCGTCGGCTCGGCCGGCCTCGCGCTGGCGGCGGTGGCGGCGATTTTGGTGCAGTACGCCGGCATGCACGGCGAGACCGTCGCCCGCCACGTCTTCAACTGGATCTCCGCCGGGGACGTCACCGTCGACTTCGCCCTCCGCCTCGACCCGCTCTCCGCGGTCATGCTCTCGTTCGTGACGCTCGTCGGCTTCGTGATCCACGTCTACTCGATCGGCTACATGCACACCGAGGGGGACCGCGCCTACGCCCGCTTCTTCGCCTACCTGAACCTGTTCATGTTCGCGATGCTCACGCTGGTGCTGGGGGCCAACCTCGTGGTGATGTTCATCGGCTGGGAGGGTGTCGGGCTCTGCTCGTACCTTCTCATCGGCTTCTACTTCGACAAGGAGTACTGCGCCGCCGCCGGGATCAAGGCGTTCGTGGTCAACCGCATCGGAGACTTCGGCTTCCTGCTCGCGATCTTCTGGGCGTTCAAGGTCTTCGGCACCGTGGACTTCGCCGGGATGGCGGCGGCGCTGGCGGCCGACCCTACCCGCTACGCGGCCGCGGTGACGCCGATCGCGCTGCTGCTGTTCGTGGGCGCGGTCGGGAAGTCCGCCCAGCTCCCGCTGTACGTCTGGCTCCCCGACGCCATGGCCGGTCCGACCCCGGTCTCCGCCCTGATCCACGCGGCGACGATGGTCACGGCCGGCGTCTACATGGTGGTGCGCTGCAACTTCATCTACCGGCTCTCCCCCACCGCGATGCTCGTGGTCGCCGCGGTGGGCGGCGTCACGGCCCTTTTCGCCGCCACGATCGGCATCGCCCAGAACGACATCAAGAAGGTGCTCGCGTACTCGACCGTCTCCCAGCTCGGGTACATGTTCCTCGCGGCCGGCGCCGGCGCGTTCGCCGGCGGCATCTTCCACGTCTTCACGCACGCGTTCTTCAAGGCCTGCCTCTTCCTCGGCGCCGGCTCGGTGATCCACGCCTGTTCAGGCGAGCAGGACATGCGCAAGATGGGTGGGCTCGCGAGGAAGATCCCGGTTACGTATTGGACGTTCATGGTGGCGACGCTGGCGCTGTGCGGCATCCCGCCCTTCGCGGGCTTCTTCTCCAAGGACGAGATCCTCGGACGCGTGTTCGCCGCCGGTGCCGGCAACTTGAACGGCTTCGGCGCCAGCTACCTCGTGCTCTGGGTGCTCGGCCTCGCCGCGGCTTTCCTGACGGCGTTCTACATGTTCCGCGCCGTGTACATGACCTTTCACGGCGAGTTCCGCGGCACACCGGAGCAATGGCACCACGTGCACGAGAGTCCGGGCTCGATGACCTGGCCGCTGAAGATCCTCGCGGCGGGGAGCGCCGTCGTCGGCCTGCTCGGGGTCGGCAGGGCGATCACCTTCGGCACGGACCTCAACTGGTTCGAGAACTTCCTCCACCGCGTCGCGCCCACGGTCGAGGTCGAGCACGCCCCGTCGCTCGGGACCGAGTGGGTGCTGATCCTCATCTCGGTCGCGGTCGCGGTCGCCGGCATCCTGCTGGCGCGGCGCTTCTACTTCGGCGCCGAGGCGTTCGTCGCGCCGAGACGGATCGCCGAACGCGCCCCGGCCCTGTACGCCGCGGTCGCAAACAAGTACTACGTCGACGAGGCGTACGACCGCGCCGTCGTGCGGCCGCTCGGGAAGCTCGCCCACTTCTCCTGGAAGGGGATCGACACGATCGCGATCGACGGCACGCTCAACGCCTCGGCGTTCTTCACCGAGATCGCCGGCGACCTGCTGCGCTTCCTGCAGACCGGAAACGTGCGCAACTAC
The DNA here is from genome assembly GCA_002279285.1 of Acidobacteria bacterium 37-71-11. Classification (GTDB taxonomy): domain Bacteria; phylum Acidobacteriota; class Thermoanaerobaculia; order Thermoanaerobaculales; family Thermoanaerobaculaceae; genus RBG-13-68-16. Next base: position 6,854 of record NCBR01000021.1, on the reverse strand, counting down.
GCCCTGTTCGTGCTCGGCGGCGCGGTCGCCGCGGCCGCCTGGCTGCTGCTCTAGGGGGTGATGATGCCGACCGACTTCCTGCTCTCCGCCATCGTCCTCACCCCCGGCGTCGTCGGACTCTTCCTCCTCGCGACTCCGCGCGAAGCGGCGCGCCTGCAGCGTTGGGTGAGCCTGCTCGCCTCCCTGCTGACCCTGGCCTTCGCGGCCGTGGCCTGGTCGCGCTTCGACCCGGCGAACGCCTCGTTCCAGCTCGTCGAGGCGAGGACCTGGCTCCCGAGCGTGGGCATCGGCTACCGCCTCGGAATGGACGGCATTTCCCTGGTCCTCGTGTTGCTTACGGCGCTGCTGCAGCCGATCGTGTTCATCTCCTCGTGGCGCTCGATCCACGACAAGGTCAAAGGGTACGTCGTCGCGATGCTGCTCCTCGAGACCGGGGTGCTGGGGGCGTTCCTCGCCACCGACCTCTTCCTCTTCTACGTGTTCTGGGAGCTGATGCTGGTGCCGATGTACTTCATCATCGGCGTCTGGGGCGGCGAACGGCGCATCTACGCGGCGGTCAAGTTCGTGCTGTTCACGCTCGCCGGCTCGCTCCTGATGCTCGTCGCGATCATCTATCTGAGCTTCGTCTTCCACTCGCAGACCGGGACGTGGTCGTTCGCCTATGAGGACATGCTGCGGGCCGCGGTCCCGATGGGTCAGGGGTTCTGGCACTCGCCGCAGATGCTCCTGTTTGCCGCGTTCGCCCTTGCGTTCGCAATCAAGGTCCCGATCTTCCCGCTGCACACCTGGCTCCCCGACGCGCACACCGAGGCGCCGACCGGCGGCTCGATCATCCTCGCCGGCGTCCTGCTCAAGCTGGGGACGTACGGCCTGCTGCGCTTCAACCGGCCGTTGTTTCCCGAAGCGTGGCACCGCGCGACGCCGCTGTTCCTCATCCTCGCCGTGATCGGGATCGTCTACGGCGCCCTCGTGGCGTGGGCGCAGAAGGACATGAAGAAGCTGGTGGCGTACTCCTCGGTGACGCACATGGGTTTCATCGTGCTCGGCCTGTTCGCCGGCACGCTGACTTCGACCCAGGGGGCGCTGCTCCAGATGGTGAACCACGGGCTCTCCACCGGCGCTCTCTTCCTCCTCGTGGGCGTGGTCTACGACCGCCGCCACACCCGCATGATCGAGGACTTCGGCGGCCTCGCCGCCGTGATGCCGCTGTACACGGGGGCGTTTCTGATCGCCACGCTCAGTTCGATCGGGTTGCCGGGGCTCAACGGCTTCGTCGGCGAGTTCCTGATCCTGACTGGGGCCTTCCCGCGCCATCCGGCTGTCGTTGCCGTTGCCGCGACCGGGGTCGTGCTGGGCGCCGTCTACATGCTCTCGCTCGTCCGGCGAGTGTTCTGGAACCCGCTCGCCATCGAGGCGAACCGCTCTCTCCCGGACCTCACGTGGCGGGAGGCGCTGGCGTTCGCGCCGCTCGCGTTCTTCATGGTGTGGATCGGAGTCCACCCGGGGACGTTCCTGTCGCTGTCTGAGGCGGCCGTGCGCCGGCTCATCGGAGGTTGAGCGTGAACCCGAGCGATCTCGCCGCGATTGCCCCCGAGCTCCTGCTGGTCGTCATGGGCGCGGTACTCGTGCTCGCCGACGCCTTCGTGCCGGCGCTGCGACCCCGCTTCGGCGCGGTCGCGGGCGCGTCGGCCGTCGCCGCCGCGGTCCTGCGCTGGACGGGGCCGCTCCCCGGCGCCGTCTGGTCGGGCGCGCTGGTGGTGGATCCTCTGGCGCGGTTCGTGGACTCCTACATCCTGGTTGCGGTCGTGCTCGTGGCCATCATCGCCGGCCCGTACCTCGCCCGCACGGCGGCCAGCTACGGCGAGTTCTACGGCTTGCTGCTCTTCTCGGCAGTGGGCGCCATGGTCCTCGCCAAGGCCGACAGCCTTCTCGTTATCTTCATCGGCCTCGAACTGCTGCTCTCGATCTCCCTCTACGTCCTCAACGCATTCCACCGCGACAGCGGCGTCTCCCTCGAGGCCGGGTGGAAGTACCTGGTGGTCGGCGCGTTCGCGTCGGCGCTCCTGCTCTTCGGCATCGCGCTGCTGTATGGCGCGACCGGGACGTTCTCGTTGGCGGCGACGGCCCGCGTCGTTGCCGAGCGCCCGCTTGCCGGCAACCCTTTGATCCTCGCCGGCCTCGCCCTCGCGCTCGCCGGTTTCGGCTTCAAGCTCGCGCTGGTGCCGTTCCACGCCTGGGCGCCCGATGTCTACCAGGGCTCGCCGACGCCCGTGACCGCGTTCCTCTCCGTCGTCCCCAAAGGCGCCATGCTGGTCACACTCGCGCGCGTCGTGGCGGCGCTCGCGCCGCAGGCCCTGACACCGAAATGGCTGCCGCTCCTGGCAACCATCGCCATCGCGTCGCAGGTGCTCGGCAACCTGGTGGCGATCGCCCAGCGCGACGTCAAGCGGATGCTCGCCTACTCGGGGATCGCGCACATGGGGTACGCCCTGGTCGGGATCGTCGCGTTCGGCTTCGACGGTCTCGTCGGCGTCCTCGTGTACCTCGCCGCCTACACGGTGATGAACATCGCCGCCTTCGCCGTCGTGTCGGCGTTCTCCGAGAGCGAGGACGAGCCGCACCTGATCACGGACCTCGCCGGCCAGGGTTGGCGGCGCCCGTTCCTCTCCTTCACCCTCGCCCTCGCCATGTTCTCGCTCGCCGGCATCCCGCCGACAGTCGGGTTCGTCGCCAAGTTCCTCGTCTTCCGCGCGGCCGTCAACCAGGGCCTCGCCTGGCTCGCCGTCGTCGGCGTCCTCGCAAGCTTCGTCTCGGTCTTCTTCTACGTCCGGGTGGTATACTACCTCTACATGAAACCGCTCCCGCAGCGAGCCCCCGCCTACCTCGAACCGTGGCCGGTGAGGGTTGTGGCGGGTGTGTGCGCGCTTGCCATCGTTGGGCTGGGCATCTTTCCGTCCTGGTTGTTGAACGCCGCCGAGACCGCGGCCAAGACCCTTCTGAGGTGACAGCATGGCCTTCAAGCGCTACATCCCGGTCGAAAGCATTTCGGAGCTGACGATCAACCGCCTGTCGGTCTACCTTCGCTGCCTGCAGCAGCTGGAACACGAGGGCGGGACCACGATCTCCTCGCAGGAGCTGGCCGACCGCTTCCACCTCAACTCGGCGCAGATCCGCAAGGACTTGGCGTACTTCGGCGAGTTCGGGATCCGCGGCGTCGGGTACAACGTCACCCAACTGCGCGAGCACCTCGTCAACATCCTCGGGCTGCACGAGGAGCGGCGGGTGCTGATGGTGGGCGCGGGCAACCTCGGCACGGCGCTCTCCCACTACTCGGGTTTCAACACAGGCGGCTTCCGCATCGTCGCCATCCTCGACTCTGATCCGCACAAGCTCGGCAAGCGAGTACCCGGCGGCTTGACGGTCGAGAGCGTCGTCGATTTGGCCCAAATTGTGAAAGAACGGAACGGCGTGCAGGCCGTGCTCAACTTCGCCCCCGCCCAGCTCAAAGGACACCCGGAGGTCAAGCTCAAGAACGTCGACCTCAAGATCAACCTCGAGCTGCTCTCGTTCTTCCTCACCCACGCCGCACGGATGGCGTCGGTCTAGGCGCCGGCCCGTTCGCCGGAGCCGAGGCCGTTCAGCTGAAACGAATGGATTTGACGATGGCCTCGAAATCGGGCCGGAACTTGTCAAGGCTGGTCCGCTTGCATGTCGCCGTGACGAAGATCAACTTGCCGTCCGGGCGCGCGAGCTGGTACTGCATGGTGACGGTTCCGGCGACGACCCCCTCGTACTCCACATAGAACGTCTTCGCCGATCCGATCGTGCGGCTCTCGCACGTCGCCACCGCGAGGGTTCGCTTTGCGGCTTTCGCGAGTGCCTGGGCGTACGCCGCGCACTTCGCCTTCACCGTCTCAGGGGTCGCCGGGATCGTCCCCCCGCCCACCCTCACGTTGATGTTGTCGCTGAACGTCGCATCGCTGGTCGTGCGGTCGAAGAACATCTCGAACGCGCCGTCCTCGACCTTGGCCTTCAGATCTTGGAGCCACTTGGGATCGATGCTCCCGACGTTCGCGCCAGTGGCGCCGGTGAGCGCCGAGTTCTCCTGGATCGCGAGCTTGGTCAGGGCCAGCCAGTTGTCCGGGACGTCCACCGTGAACCCGAACGAGCTCTGGTACTCCTTGGCCGACGCCGAGACCGCCAGGACCGCGAGCAGGCCCGCCAGTGCAACGAATCTCCTCATGTCGCCTCCCTAAATCCGGCCCGATCCGAGGTGGCAACGGCCCGCCCCCCTGCTGCCCGACCGGATCCGCCTCCGTCAGCGGAAGCCGACATGATAGTCGAAGAAATCCCCTCGTCTACCCCCGCCTCCTGCGCCGATCTCCGGGCGGGCTCGGCTGATGCCACCGGAGCCGGCGGATGCGGCCGGACTCAGGGTGCCGGCGGGCGAGCGGTCGGGACGGCGTCCGTCCCGGCGGCCGTCCTTTGAAGGAGTTCCTGCAGTCGGTGCTGGATCTTGTCCTGCCGGCCCTGCAGCGTCGCGATCTCGGCGCGCGCCGATTCCAGCACCCGCATCTCCTGGGCCTGCGGCGCGGGGACCTGGCGGTCGCGCTCGAGCCTGTCGAGCTGGCCCGAGAGCGCCTTCAGCTGCGCCTCGAGGAACTGGCGCGTGGCGACATCGCCAGCCGCCTTGAGCTGCGCCTCGAGGTCGTCCTTCGACCGCGTCAGCTCCGCCTGGAGCAGCCGCTGGTCCTCCTGCTGGCGCTGGCTCGTGAGCAGCCGTCCGATCTGGTCGCGGACCCACGTGAACCGCCGCCAATCGACGCCGAGGGCTCGCGCGGCGTCCCGCTCCGCGACCGACAGCTCCTGCACGTGCGCGAGCACGTCGCCGCCCTTGCTCTCGACATCCGCGAGGGCGGCTTCGAGGCGCTGCAGCGCCCGGGCCCGCACTGCGACGAACGCCTGCACGTCGGCCGCCGTGAGCGGGCTCTCCCCGCCCGTCCGGGCCGCCGTCTTGGCCGGCCTGCTGGCCACTGCCGGCGGTCCGCCCCGCCCGCACGCCGCGAGGGCTGTAACCCCTGCCGCGACGACAACGCAGGCGCGAATGAGGTCTCGCATGGCGCAAGGGTAGCATCTCGAACGCCGCGTCCGTCACCTGCGCGCCAACCGGAGCAACGAAGCGGTATAGAATTGCGACAACCCATGACGACCGCCAAGCGCATCGGAAAGTACGAGATCGCCGAGCAGATCGGCGTCGGCGGCTTCGGCATCGTCTACAAGGCGTGGGACCCGTTCATCCAGCGCTGGGTGGCCGTCAAGAGCTGCAACGCCACCGACAGCGAGGCGACGCAGCGCTTCTTCAGGGAAGCCCAGCTCGCGGGCGCGCTCCAGCACCCGAACATCACGTTGATCTTCGACTTCGGGATGGATGGGAAGACGCCGTACTTCGTGCAGGAGTTCCTCTCCGGCACCGACCTCGACGAGGTGCTCGAGAGCCGCACGCTCACCCTCGAGGGGGTGCTGGCGATCCTGCTCCAGGTCTGCGCCGGCCTCGACTTCGCCCACTCCCGCGGCATCGTGCACCGCGACATCAAGCCCGCCAACGTGCGCGTCCTCGAGGACGGCACCGTCAAGATCATGGATTTCGGCATCGCGAAGTCGCTCGAAGCCGAGTCGAGGCTGACGCAGACCGGGGTCGCGCTCGGCACGGCGGGGTACCTCGCGCCGGAGCAGCTCTCGGGCAAGCCGCTCGACCCCCGAACCGACCTGTTCTCACTCGGCGTGATGGCCTACGAGATGGTCACCGGCGTACGCCCGTTCACCGGGCCCAACCTCTCCAACGTCATCTACCAGATCCTCAACCAGGAACCGGTGGCTCTGCGCCGGCTCAACGCGGCGTGCCCGGAGCGGCTCGAGCGCGCGATCCTGAAGGCGCTCGCCAAGGACCCCGCCGACCGCTACGCGGACGTCCGCGAGTTCGCCGCCGACCTCAAGGACGTCCTGGCGGCGCTGCCACGCCGCGGCACGCCGCGACGCCGCGAGACGACCACGGCGATGGTCCGCGAGGAACTCGCGCGGATCGCCCATTTGCCCCCGGACCAGCTCACCGCCGCGACGCAGCTCGCCGTCCAACCCCTGGACCGGATCGCCACCGACTCCCTCGACCGCGATCCATCGAGGCCGCCGCACCGCGCCGCGGCCGCCGTCGCCGTTTGCCTCGCGGTGGCCGGCGCCGGAGCGTGGTGGTTCCTCGCCGGCCCCGGCTCGACCGCGCGTCCGCCGCACACGCTCGCCCGCGTCGCCAGGCGCGCCGCCGCCATTCCTCCGGCTGCGACACCGGTGCCGACAGCGGTCCCCTCTCCCGTCCCGACGCCGGCCGAGGTCGAGGTCGATCTCTTCGTCGATCCCCCCGCGGAGGTCGTGATCGACGGCAAGGCTCTCGGCAAGGTGCAGTCGGCGAAGGTCCGCCTGGCGATCGGCCGGCACACCCTCACCCAGAGGATCCCCGGCTACCGCGAGCAGACCCGCGACGTCGAGGTGACGGCTGCAGGCCAGCGCATCGCCCTGCACCTGCCGTCTTTCGGGATCCTCTCGGTGGTCAACGATTTCAACGTCCCGGTACAGGGCGCCAAGGTCTTCCTGGACGGCCGCAACCTCGGTGCGCTGCCGGTGCGCGACCGCAAGGTCGAGGCGGGCGCGCACGAGCTCAAGGTCGTGTGGCCCGACGGGTCGGAGTATCGCGAGGCGGCCCGGATCGCGGCTGCCAGCGCCGTAACCCGAGTCGTCCGTCCGCAGTGACCCAGCGGCGGCGCCCCCGCCGCGGCGGAGTGGTATTAGACTCTGTTCATGCGCCT